>JAOUGY010000129.1 GCA_029865445.1 Acidimicrobiia bacterium
TCGGGCTTCCACCGGGACCGCCGCCCGGGCGGTTCGTTTGGCGAAGTAATAGATCCGCTTGAGGTTGGCGATGAAGTCCATCTCGAGCCGGTATGCCTCGAGCCTCTGCGGCTCCTCGGCCACGAGGCGTGCGGCCTGATGAGCGGAGGCGGTGCGTTCCAGGCTGTTGATCTCGTTCTTCATGGCCGACACCCTTTCGGCCGCTTCTCGATTGCGCTGGGTCACCGCCACCATCGCCAGGTCGACGGCCTCCTGCACGGCGCGGTGGAACTCGGCGAGCACAACCTTGGTCTCATTCGAGACGTGTATGCCCTCCTCGATGCGCGCGAAACCGAGCGCCGTGAGGTTGGTTTCGATGATGTCGCCGATCGATTCGAGGTTGTTGGTGGCCTCCATGAGGCCCCACAATTCGTCCGATTCCCGATCGGAAAGCTCACCCTGACTGATCTGACCCAGGTAGGTGATGATGTGGCCGTAAAGGGCATCGACCTCGTCGTCTTGCGCCTCGACGTCACTCAGCGACGAACGGGTCCCCTCCAATACAGCGGGGAAGACATCGCCGAGCATCGACCTCACACGATCCGACATTCGCAGCAATTCCAAGCGCGCTCGGTCCAGCGCCAGCGACGGCGTTCGGAGGAGTTCGCTGTCGAGGTATTTGGCCCGGATGATGGCCTCGTCGGCGGCAGCCCGATCGGGGACGATCCGCTGGACCAACAGGGCGATCTGTCGGGTGAATCCGATGAACAAGAGCACGTTGACCACGTTGAACACGGTGTGGGCGTTGGCGATCTGGCGGGGCACGTCGCCCGATTCCGACCCGAGCAGTCGCGCCAGCGGCCCGATGAACGGAATCCAGATGAGTACCCCGACCACGTTGAACAACACGTGCACCATCGCTGCCCGAGAGGCGTCGCGAGGTTTTCCGAGCGAGGCGAGGACGGCGGTCACGGCGGTTCCGATGTTCGCACCGAGGATGAGTGCAATACCTGCCTCGAGACTGATGAGCCCTTGACCTGCCATCACGATCACCAGACCCGTGGTGGCCGACGACGACTGGATGAGGGCGGTGAATGCGGCACCCACCGCAATCCCGAGGAGCGGACTCTCCAGAGCGATCATGGCGTCGATGAAGGGTTGGAACTCGCGGAGGGGACGCATGGCGTCGGACATCACGGCCATGCCGTAGAAGATCAGGCCGAGCCCCATGACCACCGCGCCCTGGGACTTCCTGTCGACGTTCTTTGAGAGGATCGACATCGCAAATCCGACTGCCACGAACGCCAGTGCGTACTTCGTGACCTGGAAGGCGATGATCTGGGCGGTGATCGTGGTGCCGACGTTGGCACCCATGATCACACCAACCGTCTGTTCGAGGGTCATGAGTCCGGAGGTGACGAAACCGACCACGAGGACTGTGGTGACCGACGAGGATTGGATGACCGCGGTGACACCGGCGCCAGTGAGCGCTCCCATGAAGCGGTTGGCGGTCAGTCGTTGCAGGATCGTCCTGAGCTTGTCCCCGGCAAGCAGCTTGAGCGCGTCCGTCATCCGGTCCATACCAAAAAGGAACAAGGCCAGTCCCCCGAACAGCGTCATGACGAGTACGGGGAAGTCCACCCCTCCACCCGATGATGAGACCTGCTCGACCGCCAGAACCATGAATCCCTCGCTGACCTCGGATGGCGGTCGAGCCTAGTGGTGACGGCGGTCGACCGCTCGTATCAGCGGGTGACGGCGAGCACCACCAGCGGGAGCACCACGAAGACCCCGCCGACGTAGGCGAGCACCCACCAGCGGGATCGCTGCGCCAGTGACGCCAATCCGGTCGCCAGCCGGATGGGGATACGCCGGATCGACGGAACCGGGTAGAAGACGAGAATCCCAAACACGTTGAAGAGCGTGTGCACGAGCGCGATCGTCAAACCTTCGGGGCGTTCGGAGGCGAGGGACGCGAGGAGTGCGGTGATGGTGGTTCCCACGTTGGCACCGAGCGTCAGCGGATAGGCGTTCTGAAGGCTGAGAACACCCGCCCCCACCATGGGCACGAGAATCGACGTGGTGATCGAGGAACTCTGAACTGCCATAGTGATGATCATTCCCACGGCCATCGCCCCGACTCCCGCCCCCCGGTCGAGCACGGCGTTGAGCGACTGCTCGATTCGCCCCGCCATGAGTTTCTTCATGTTCGAGGTGATGAATCCCAATGCCACGAACACGAGCACGATCCCCACCACCAGCAACACGGCGCCGGTCACGCCAGTTCCGGCACCGGCGTCGGCGAGCACCGATTCGAGCGCCTTCACCCCGATGGCGACCGCTTCCTTGATTGGACTGGATCCGGTGACGGCGCCAACCGGCGCACCTCCTCGGAGAGCTCCTGTGAGCACACGGGCCGACTCGGAGAGGAAGCCGGTTGCGAGTTCCAGCGGCAGCGCCACGATCACGGTGAGGATGTTGAAGAAATCGTGAACGGTGGCCCCGGCGAACGCCCGCTTGAACTCCTGCCCCTGGCGGATGTGGCCGATTGACACGAGCGTGTTCGTCACGGTCGTGCCGATGTTGGCGCCCATGACCATCGGAATGGCCGACTCCAGGGGTAGCACCCCACCGCCGACCAATCCGACGATGGTCGACGTGGTCACCGACGACGACTGCACCAACACCGTGGCAAACATCCCGGCGAACAGGCCGGCGATGGGGTTGGCGACGTTGGAGAACAGTTCGTCTCCCGACGTCTCACCCAAGGTTCCGATCCCGGCTTCGAGGGCTTTCACACCCGCGAGGAATACGTAGAGAAGACCGACCACCGCCACGGCCCGGATCCACCTCGACATGGCACGGACCGACGGTCCCGCGGATGGATTGTCCACTGCGTGCGGACGATAGACGGTTCCGCGACTCCTGCAGTCCGATTCGCGGTTCGCGAGCCGGACCTATCCTCCGTCTCATGTCGGATCGCTCATATCGAATCGCAACCATTCCCGGTGACGGCGTCGGCCTGGAGGTCACCCCCGAAGCCACCAAAGCCATCGACGCCGCCGCCGCCAGGTTCGGCTTTACAGTCGACTACTCGGACTACGACGTCGGCGGAGGTCGATATCTCCGCACCGGTGAGGTGCTACCCGAATCGGTTCAGGCCGAGCTGGCAGAGCACGCCGCCATCCTGCTGGGCGCCGTCGGCACGCCCGATGTTCCACCTGGGGTGATCGAGCGCGGGCTCCTTCTGAAACTCCGGTTCGATTTCGATCAGTACGTCAACCTGCGGCCTGTGAAACTCTACGAAGGCGTGCCGACCCCGATCGCCGGCCTCACACCGGACCGGTGCGATCTGACCGTGGTGCGCGAGAACACCGAGGGTCTCTACGCCGGCGTCGGCGGATTCTTCAAGAAGGGGACGCCCGACGAGATCGCATCTCAGGAATCCGTCAACACCCGCAAGGGCGTGGAGCGGGTCCTCAGATACTCGTTCGAGCTCGCCGCACGCCGGCGCCGCAATCTCACGGTCGGCCACAAGACGAACGTGCTCAACTTCGCCGGTGACCTGTGGTGGCGAACCGCCCAGGAACTAGGGGCCGAGTATCCCGACGTGGCCCTCGATTACGTCCACGTCGACGCCGCCTGTCTGTATCTCGTGAATTCTCCCGAGCGATTCGACGTGATGGTCACCGACAATCTCTTCGGCGACATCGTCACCGACCTCGGCGCTGCCGTTCAAGGAGGCCTGGGCCTGGCCGCGTCGGGCAACATCGATCCGGAGAAGCGCTACCCGTCGATGTTCGAACCGGTTCACGGTTCGGCGCCCGACATAGCCGGCAACGGCTGGGCGAACCCGGTGGCCGCGGTGTTGTCGGCGGCGATGTGTCTCGATCATCTCGGAGAAGCCGAAGCGGCCGTAGCGGTCGAGGAGGCGGCCGCTTCGGTCCTTCCCGAACTGGCCACGATGGGTGGGCCCGACATGGGTATGTCCACCTCGCAGATCGGCGATCTGATCGCCGGGCGAATCAGCGGCTGATCGCCGCCTCGAGATCGAACCAGAGGTCGTCGACCGCTTCGAGCCCAACGCTCATCCGGATCAGACCAGGCGGAAGGTGGCCGGAACCTGGATAGCCGGATCGGCGTTCGGCCGTGGTTTCGACGCCGCCGAGACTGGTGGCATTGACGACAAGTCCGAATGAATCGCAGATGCGATCGGCGAGTGCATCGTCCCCGACCCCGAACGACAGGACGGCCCCCATGGTCCGGAGTTGGGACGCCGCGATGTGATGGGTGGGATGCGACTCGAGACCGGGGTACCACACTCGCTTCACCGAGCCGTGCCCTTGTAGCCGCTGCGCCAACTCTCCTGCGGAGGACGCGGACCTCTCGAGGCGAACGCCGAGCGTTCTCAGACCCCGCAGCGCCAGAAACGCCTCGAGTGAGCCGAGGGATCCTCCCGCCAGCTCACGCCGTGTTCTGAGGTGTTCGACGTGGCCGGCCGCATTCGCCACCACCACTCCGGCCACCAGGTCCGAGTGGCCGCCGATGAACTTGGTGGCCGAATGCACGACGAAGTCGGCGCCTGCGCCGAGCGGCGTCTGACCGATCGGCGTCGCAAATGTGGAGTCGACTGCGACGACGGCGTCTCGGGGCCGGTTCTCACAGATCGCCTGGAGGTCCAGAACCTCGAGGAGGGGGTTCGACGGTGATTCGACCCACAAGAGGTCGGCGGGTTCGTCGAACCAGTCGGCCATCTCGCCGGCGGTCCTGACCTTCCAACGACCGTTGGCCTCCCCCACGGCCAGCAGGGTTGCGACGCCGTGATACAGATCTCGACCCCGGACCACGGTCGCTCCGATCGGGACGAGGTCCAGAACGGCGCTGACAGCGGCCATCCCTGAAGAGAAGGCCACCGCTTCACCCCGCTCCAGCGTGCCGATGACCGATTCGAACGCAGCCACCGTTTCGGTGCCGTGGGCGCGGGCGTACCAGAGATCACCGCCGGGGAGGTAGTTCGACGCCGCCGACACGGGATGGTTGAGCGGCGAGCCTGGTGTCACGGGCCTGCCGGCCGAGATGAGCGTTGTTTCGGGATGCGTCACGCCGTGAAGGGTACGCTCCCGCCGATCAGCCGAAGCCTCGCATGAGGAAGGTGGCCATCTGCTCGCGGGTGACGGCGTCGGTCGGACAGTATTGAGTGCTCGAGCACCCGACGGTGATCCCCGACTTGGCGAGCGCCTGGATCTCGGCCTCGTACTTCGAGTTGTTGTCGTCGGTGAAACGATCCGTGCCGCTGGCGGGGAGCTTCAATGCTCGAGTGAGGAACACGGCCATCATCTCCCGGGTCATCGGGGCGTCCGGGCAGTACTTGCGGGTTCCGCACGGCTCGGCGATGCCGGCGTTGGCCAGGGCCTGGATGTCGGACTCGAAGATCGAACTGTTGTCGTCGTCGTAGGAGTTGCCTCCCGACGAGCTGAGCCCGAGCGCCCGGCGGATGAACGCCGCCATCTGGCCCCGGGTGACTGTGAGCGTGGGGCAGAACTGATCCGAGGAGCAGCCCTTGGTGATGCCGGAAGCGGCCAGCCATTCGATGGAGCCCTCGTGGACCGAGGAATCGTCATCCCAGAAGGTTCCGTTGTAGGAACGCGGCGCAGTCGATTCCATGAACACCTCGGCGACCCACACGGTGTTGTTCTCGACCACGACTCCTACCCCTACGTGGGTGTAGCCGGAGTTGAGGATGTTGTCCCGGTGGCTCGGTGAGTTCATGAGGGCGGTGTGGGCAACCGACACCGATGAGGCGTATGCGACGTTCTCTCCGATCACTCGCCATCCGGTCGTGACCGACCCGAGGTCGGGGTTGTGGAAGAGCTCACCGGCGTCGGCGATCGCCTGGGCCTGGCTCTGGGCACCGGCGTTGAGGTCGGCGTGTTCCACCAGCGGTGACAGCCCGCGGGAGGTCCGTTCGCCGTTGATGAGGTCGATGAGCTGGTCGGCGTCCGAGGTCGCCGCCATGGCGGCCATCGGCAGCACCAGGATGAGGAGAAGGCAGGCCAGCGCGACGGCACTCACCTTCCTGGCTGGGGTGTTGATCATATGACTAGTTACTCCGTGTCCCTTTTATCTAGTCACCGAAGCGGGCACTGTAGGACATAACCAGAAAGCCGGCAAACGCGTCCTCTCACGAATCGAAAGCCCTGGTTAAGAAGACGGCCATCTGACCCCGCGTCACCGGATCATCGGGGCAGAACAGGTCGCTGTCACACCCCTTCGTGATTCCCGCAGCCGCCAGGGCTTCGATCGCCGGCTCGAACGGTGATCCATCGTCGTCGCGGAAGCTGTCGCCCGTGCCCGACCCGTACCCGAGGACCCTGCTGAGGAATGCGGCCATCTGACCTCGGGTCACCGGATCGTCGGGACAGAAGCGCCCAGGGGCACACCCGGCAGTGATCCCGGCGGACGCCAGAGCCTCGATCGCTCCCTCGTACACCGAGCCATCGTCGTCGGCGAACCGGTTGGTCGACCCTTCCTCGAGC
The DNA here is from genome assembly GCA_029865445.1 of Acidimicrobiia bacterium. Classification (GTDB taxonomy): domain Bacteria; phylum Actinomycetota; class Acidimicrobiia; order Spongiisociales; family ZC4RG35; genus JAOUGY01. Next base: position 6,516 of record JAOUGY010000129.1, read on the forward strand.
CCCACAGCCCGTCCCAGGAATACGGCCATCTGACCGCGGGTCACGGGATCGTCCGGACAGAAGCGGCCATCCGCACACCCGCTCGTGATGCCCATGACGGCGAGCCGTTCGATGGCGGCTTCGTACGGCGACCCGTCATCGTCGAAGAAGACACCCTCGAACTGTGCCGGCTGGAGGTCCTGGGATGGTGCCGGGGGCGGAACATCGAGCATGTCGGCGAACACGAATGCGACGTAGATCGCACCGCCCACCTCCACGGTTCCGATCCCCACATAGTCGTAGGCGGGGTCGATCACGTTGTCCCGGTGGCCGGGCGAGTTCATGAAAGCGTCGTGCAACGTGGGCGCCGAGTACCCGAAACCGACATTCTCGCCCAGCTTCGCCCATCCATCGGCGAGCACGGATCCGAGATCGGGATTGTGGAAGAGGTCGCCATACTCGGCCATCGCCACGGCCTGCGCCCTGGCGCCTGCGACCAGTTCGTCCATCAGGGCGAGCGGCGGCACTCCGGCGCCGGTCCGCTCGGCTTCGAGCAGGTCGTAGAACTCCTGCTCGAGCGGGTTGAGATCGCTGGGCGAGGCGAGCGCCGCCGTCGGGAGCGCCAACGCAGCCACCATCGCGACTACTGCTGTCACTCCCCCGAGGCGTTTGCTCCGCATGTTGGCGACATCGGCAAAACGCGGGCAAAAACTTGAGCGGCCGTCACGACCGCCGGAGGGTCAGGGCAGACGAGGAGGCGACGTTCGGGGAAACTCCCCGAATTCGGGGACGCCCGGGGGGTTCCGCTCGACGATCTCGAGGATCTCGGACACGGCTCGCGCCAGCTGCGGATCGGAATCCGCCTCGTGGGGAGCGATGGCAACCTCGATATCGGGATCCGTGCCGTAGTTCTCGACGTCGAAGCCGACGTCCGTGAACCAGGTTCCGAACTCCGGTTGAGTTGTGATCGTTCCGTCGACGAGCGCGTGCTGGGGCCAGATCCCAACGACTCCTCCCCAGGTCCGAGTCCCGATCAGGGGACCGAGCCCGGCCAGCTTGAAGGTGTGCGAGAAGATGTCGCCATCGGATCCTGCCATCTCATTCGTGAGGCAAACCATGGCACCGGTCGGGGCATCGGTCGGGAACGCGTACGGCTCCCTCCACCGGGTCACGCGATAACCCAACCTCCTTCGGGCCAGCTTCTCCAGAAGGAGTTGACTCACGTTTCCACCACGGTTGAACCGGACGTCGACGATGAGCCCGGCCTTGTCGACCTCACCCCGCCAGGATCGGTGGAATTCGGCGAACCCAGGCGCCTGCATGTCCGGGATGTGGATGTATCCGACGCGACCGTCGGTCATCTCGGCGACCGCCCGCCGGTTCGACACCACCCAGTCCCGGTATCGCAGACCGAACTCGCCCGAAAGAGGTGTCACGATCACCGTCCGCGGCTTGCGCCGTCCCGACGCCACGGTGAGCCTGACCGGCCGCCTCGCCTTGTCGACGAGCCTGCTGTCGGGTGAACTGGTCCGGGAGAGGGCGACGCCATCGACGGCGAGGATGCGATCGCCGACCGAGATCCCGAGCCCGGGCTCTGACAGCGGCGAACGCGCACTGGGATCCCACGGATCGCCGTCTGGAATGCGGGTGATTCGCCACGCCCCTCTCGACCACTGGAGGTCGGCGCCGAGTCTCCCAACACTCCAGGCTGGTTCGGGCCGGTAGTCACCGCCGAGTTCGTAGGCGTGGCTCGTACCCAGCTCCCCCTGCATCTCCCACATGAGATCGCTGAACTCGGATCGGGAAGCCACCCGCTCGACGAGGCCGGCGTACCGGTTGTGGATCGCCAACCAGTCCACGCCAGACATGTCCTCGGTCCAGAAATGGTCTCGCTGTAGCCGCCAGGCCTCTGAGAACATCTGACGCCATTCAGAGACCGGCTCCACGTCGATCGTGAACCTGTCGAGATCGATCCACCCGGATTCGCGGCCCGGAGCGTCCTTGCCGGACTTGTCGTCCTTCCACCCCATCGGGACCACCCGCAGTCGCCGATTCATGCGGATCGCCACCACCTTGGCGTCACCGGACACCCCGAACTGTGTCACTCCCTCGGCGATCGTTTCGAGCTTGTCGGACGAGAATTCCCACATCTGGAGCACGGCTCGCGGCGTCTCGTCGTCGGAAAACGAGACGGGTCGAGCGCCCTCGACCGGCCATGCGGTGAACAACGCCTTGCCTCTGGTCAGCGTCAACCCCCGATACCGGCCGGGAGCAATCGGGATGGCCCGCACGCGGCTGGAGAGCGAGTCGAGATCGATGTCCACCTCGACGGGCTGGGTGGGCTGGTCACCATTGGGATTGGCACCCGGCGCACGGGGCGGCCGGACGGCAACGCCGAACGGCGAGGGCTCCGAGGCTCTCAGCGTCACGACGACTGGGATGGTCGACCGGGGGAAGCCGTAGTCGTGAAACACCGTGTCGGCCACCGGGTCATACACCCGGGACGACAAGAACCCGAGGTAGCGGCCATCGGGATCGAAACTCGGGGAGTGGTCGACGAACTCCGGTGCGCCGACGACATGAGAGCGTCTCGTCTTGGAGTCGTACAAGTGGATGTTCATGGTGGTGCGGCTCGTGGCGGCCCCGAAAGCGAGCCATCGACCATCGGGCGACCACGCCGTACCGCCGATCCAGGTGTGTGGCGATCGATGGATCATCCGGGCAGACCTCCGACCGAGATCGACGATCCACAGTTCGTGACGATGATTGGTGACGGCGACTCTCGCGGCGCCGGCCGTTGACGGATCGAGCGTGCGAATCCGTCCGAGGTCACGATCCATGACCACCTCCTCGAACGGCGGCTCGACCCGGTCCACGACGAGCCGTTCTTCCCCCGATTCGTCGCTGACCGAGACGATCCTCTCGCCATCGGACAACCACGCTGCGAGACGCCGCCGGTGATGGCTGCCCGTCGTGACGCGGAGAGGCGCCGACTCCCACAACGGGGCCACAAAGGCGGCGCCGCGGCCGGTGAGGGCGATCGAATGGCCTTCCGGGTGGAGATGGATGGACTCGAGGTTGCGCCCGATGCGGACCCGACGGCGGTTGAGTTGGGGTCGCGCCGAGCCCACCGATACCTCGATCCGGTGACTCTCGTCCGATTTCGGGTCGAACACCCACAGATCGGCCCCGTTCTGATACACGACAGACACACCGTCGGTGGCCGGAAAACGAACGTAGAAGTCCTCGTGGTGCGTGTGTCTGGTGAGCCCGCGCCCGGCCGGGGTCACCGAGTACAGGTTGCCTGTGCCTTCGTGATCGGAGAGGAAGTAGATCCGGCGGCCGATCCACATGGGCGACGCCAGGTTTCCCGGCAGCGAGACGAGCGGCCGGAAGTGGCCGCGACCGTCGGGATCAACCCACAGGTTGCCAGAG
>JAOUGY010000130.1 GCA_029865445.1 Acidimicrobiia bacterium
CGTCCGCGGCCTCGACCATCGTGGACGCGGCCGTGACCTTGTCCAGATCGGAACGGAGCCTCGGGAAGGCCTCCACCACCTCCACCTGCGTGATCGTGTCGAGGTTACGTCCCTCGAACAGCACCAACTCGACGTGTGTGAACGGCTCGAGCCGCCCCCCAAATCGACTCTTGGTCTTGCGCACACCCTTGGCCACGGTCCGGAGCTTGCCGTGCGTCGGGCTCAACAGGACTACCACCCGGTCGGCTTCACCGAACGGAAAGCCACGCAAGACGATGCCGGTGTCATGGCGGAGACTCATTCCAGTGGAGGTTACCGGCGACCGAGCGCGAAGACGGGCCAACCGCGTTCAAGACATGGACCCCGATTTGCCGAAGATGATCGCATGGTCCCACCAAACGGAACCGACACCACGAGCCGGCCCCAGACCACCGACCCGACAGCGATTTCCAGGTTCCACTCCGCACTCACCACCGAGCTGTCGATGCTCGTCTTCGACGAGGACGGGACGCCGACACCCGAGTCTTGGGGGCGATTCCTCATCACCGTCGATGACCTGTATCACCAGGTCGAGTTGTGCCAGAGCACGGTCTCCAACGGTGTCACGGCCTGGTCGAGCTTCGAACACCTCTTCGAGATGGCGCCGATCCCGCTGATGGAACAGGACTACTCGGACCTCGAGGGGTGGATGAAAGGCCTCCGGGCCCAGGGGGTGACCGACATCCGGGCGCACGTCGGAGCAGACGTCGACTCGATTCGGGAGCTCGCCCCGATGGTGAAGATCGTGGCCGCCAACCCGGCCGCGGTCGCCGCCGTGGGCCTTCCAAAGACACGTCTCATCGGACACGTCGACCCGGGAATCGTGAACGAAGGGTCGGTTCCCAGCTGGCTCGCCCAATTCGGGGCGGTATGGAACGGAACACCCACCGTTCGGACTCCGTTCCTGGCCGCAACCGCCCAGGGCGAACAGTATGACGCCGAGTCCATTCTCTCTGCCCCTGTGATCGACGGCCGCCCCGATTTTTCGCGGGCCGTCTTCACGCTGATCGACGTGACCGACTACCGGAACGAGGAACGACGGATGCTCAGCCTCATCGAAGCAAAGGATCGTTTCCTCGCCTCTGTCTCCCACGAGATCCGGACGCCGCTCACCGCCGTCCTCGGCTTCGCGAGGATCCTCGACGACGATCGAAACCTCGAAGGCGATGATCGCCGGCTCATGGTGTCCTGCATCGCTCAGCACGCCCAAGAGGTCGCGAACCTGATCGAGGATCTGATCGTGGCGGCCCGGGCCGAGATCGGGCAGGTAGAGGTGGCCCGAGTCGCAACGGATCTCGGCCGCCAGGTCACCGAGTGTCTCGAATCCACCGTCTTCACCGGCAACATCCGCACCTCGGGATCCGCCACCGCCCTCGGCGACCCAGCGAGGGTCCGTCAGATAGTCCGGAACCTATTCGCCAACGCCGAACGCTACGGTGGCCCCAACGTCGAAGTCGAGATCGTCCAGGCCGGCGGAAAGGCGGTCCTGACGGTCGCCGACGACGGTACGCCTCTCCCGGAACCTCAGTGGGACCGGATCTTCGAGCCCTACAGCCGGGCCCACACCACACCCGGCCAACCCGAGCCGGTGGGCATCGGGCTTGCCGTATCGCGAGAGTTGGCCCATCTCATGGGCGGTACGCTCGTCTACGACGTGCAGGGGGACCGGGGAACGTTCACCCTCACGCTCGAAGCCGCATCCGTATGATCCCCTGGCATGATGGACCGCATGGATCTTCTGACCGACGCACAGCGTCGGCAACTGTCCGCCGATCATCCTGAGTGGACGGTGACGCCCGATTCCATGTCACGCACGTGGACCTTCACCGATTTCGTGGCAGCCATGGGTTTCGTCACCAGGGTGGCGATTCTCGCCGAGAAGGCGTTCCACCACCCGGATGTCGACATTCGGTGGAATCGGGTGACACTCACGCTCTCGACGCATGAGGCCGGGGGCCTGACGTCGTACGACGCCGACCTCGCGGCGACGCTCGACGCACTCTGATCGAGTTCAGCGGCCAACGGTCTCCAACAGGGCAGCCACCCACTCCACACCTGAGGGATCGCCGGTGTCGAGGTAGATCTGCTCCAGGTTCCTGAGCATCCGGCGGATCACTTCGGCGGTCGGAACCGGATTCAGCCATGATTTGTCCAGCCGAGGCTCACCCCCCAGCGAGGCGGCGACGAGCGACGCCGCCTCGTCGAGCCCGATCGCCTCGCCGTAGTAGAACGGGTCGACCAACTGACCCCCCGCATACACGAGAAAGTGGCCCGGCAAGGCAACGCCTTCGACCGGTACCCCGCACCGGCGCCCGACTTCCATCCAGATGATCGCCAGAGAAATGGGGATTCCCCGCCTGGTTTCGATCACGCGGTTGATGAACGAGTTGTCCGGGTGGTAGTAGTCGTCGACATTCCCGCCGATACCCTCGGAGATGGCCAATACCCGGCGAAGCCCCAGGTGGTTCTTCTCCTCTACTCGATCTGCCATGGTCGAGAACCAGAGATCGTGCCAGCGATCGTCGACGGATGGGTACACGAATCGAGCGATTTCGAGCGCGGCGGCACCGGGCAGGTCGCGATGGGCGAGCTCGGCCACTCTCTCGGCCCGCGTTTGGATGGTCGGGTTCACCCACGAAGAGCGTACCGGCCAATCCGATTCGTCAAGGATGGTTTGATCGGCTCCCGGAGGCGCCAAACCCAAGACGGTCCAGCAGCTGCGGGCGCCTCTGCCAATCGGGTTCCACAACGACCCGCAGGTCGAGGTGGATCCTCGTACCGAACAGCGATTCCAGCTCGTGGCGGGCCTCGGTACCCACCGTTTTCAGCATCTCTCCGCCCTTGCCGATCACGATACCGCGCTGCGAGTGACGCTCGACGATCACCCGGGCCGCCACCACGGCGAGTTCATCGTCTCGTTCCGCCATGTCGTCGACCACCACGACAACAGAGTGCGGGAGCTCGTCTCGGAGCCGGTCCAGGAACTTTTCGCGAATCAGCTCCGCTGCCAGGTCCAGGTCTGGTTGATCCGAGACGGTGTCCGGGTCGAAATAGAGAGGCCCCTCCGGCAAACGGCCAACCAGCTCGGCCACCAGCGGTTCGAGGTTCTGGCCCTGGAGCGCCGACACCGGAACGTACGCCTCGAAGCCCCACTCGGCCGCCTCCGTGAGCTGTTCAACGACGTTTGCCTTTTTTGCGACGTCGGTCTTGGACACCACCACGACCGTCTCGGCTTTGGCCTGTCTCAGTCGCTCGGCAATCAGCCGGTCGCCGGGCCCGATCGGTTGCGTGGCATCGATCACGAACGCCACCACGTCGGCTTCGGCGAGCGTGCCGTAGACAAGGCTGTTGAGCCGGGTCCCCAGTTCGGTGCGCGGCTTGTGGATACCGGGCGTGTCGACCAGCACGAGCTGATAGGCAGGCACACCCTCTTCCATCCCGGTGACCACACCCCGAATGGTGTTCCGCGTCGTCTGCGGGCGTTTGGAGATGATCGAGATCTTGGATCCGACGAGGGCGTTTGTCAGCGTTGATTTCCCGACGTTGGGCCGGCCGACGATGGGAACGAAACCCGATCTCATCCTGCATCCTCGGTGATGAGCGTCAGTCTGCGCACTTCCACACGCTGGACGCGCCGGCCCTGCACCTTGAGCACGCTGATCGAGACATCGCCAACCTCGAATCGTTCGCCCTCGAGCGGAACCCTTCCGGCCAAGCCGAGCACCAGCCCGCCCACCGTGTCCCACTCCTCGTCGGGCAGCTCCGAGTCCACCAGCTCGGACAGCTCTTCCACATCGAGGCGCCCGTCGACCAGCCAGGAGCCGTCGCGTTCTTCGACCAGGAGCTCCTCATCGTCGTATTCGTCGACGATCTCCCCGACGAGCTCCTCGAGAAGGTCCTCGATCGTGACGATTCCCGCCGTCCCGCCGTATTCGTCCACAACGACCGCCATGTGGGACTTGGATGCCTGCATCTCCCTGAGCAAGTCGGGAATCCGCTTGGTCTCGGGCACGAAGTCGATGGGTCGCATGATCGAGGTGAGCACCGGCCGAGCTCCGTCTGCCAGGACCGGGAGGAAGTCTTTGACGATCAACAGACCCAGCACGTCGTCCGGACCGTCGCCGACCACCGGGATCCGCGTAAAGCCATGTTCGGAGAAGATCTCGAGCAGCTCGTCGAAGCCCGCCTCGGCGCCGACCACGATCATGTCCGTCCGCGGCACCATGACCTCTCGAACGATGGTCTCAGAAAACTCGAGAACGGAGGTGATGAGCCGGTTTTCGCCTTCGTGGTTGTCGCCGTCCTCGTCTTCCTGCTCTTCCTCGTCGTCCGTGAGGATGTCGGTCGCCCATGCGCCGACCCGCACGGCGAGCGCCACCAGCGGTGACAGCCGATACGCAACCGTGCGGGGACGGCGGCGGCCAAAGGTGCGGGGAACCATGTCGCCGATCAGGACGAGGAGCACCGTCATCGCCGCCAGGGCCAGCGCGAGCGAGGTTCCTGCGAGGTTGCGTGAGAGCGCCCACGCCCCCACCACGGCGGCGAGCACCATCAGCAGGGCGTGGATGACACTCACGGCCGGCACGATCAGCTCACGATCCTCCAGCAGGCTCGCCACCCGATAGGCGCCCGGGACTTCCTCGGCGGCATCGCGGATGGCATCCGCTCGGGTGGTCCGGCTCATCGATCCGACGCCGAACCGGAGAAGAGCGGCGAGCCCGGTGGTCACGACGATGATGACGATGCCGATGATCATGATCGAGCCACTCCAACCTGGGCGAGGATCGAACGTTCCCGTTCTTCCATGTGTTCCGCCTGTTGGTCGTCATCGTGATCCCACCCCATGAGGTGAAGCAGCCCGTGGACGACCATGAGCGACATCTCGTCGACGAACTCCACGCCGTGAGCCGACGCCTGCCGGCTGACGTAGTCAGGGGCCACGATCACATCGCCCAGTGCAACAGGCGGATCGCCGGGGCGCACGACGGGCGCCACACCGGGTTCGTGCGCCTCCAGCGGGAAGGCAAGCACGTCGGTAGGGCCTTCCCGAGACATGAACCGGTCGTTGTACCCGGCGATCACGTCATCGGTGACGAACATCAGCGTCACCTCGGTCTGGTCCGGATACCGCTCGTGCTCCAGAACCACGTCCACGAGATACCGGAGCGCAGCGACATCGACGGGCACGCTCTGCTCGTCTGAGACGAAAACGTTCATCGCCTGTCCTCGAAGGCGGTGAACGTGGTTGTACTCGAAGGGTCTTCCATCAGCTTCCGGGGAAGTTGGGGTATGGAATACGTTGATGGTAGTGCCCGGTGAGCGCATCGATGAAGGCCTTCCGGACTTTTGTCAGCTCACCGAAGGTGAGATCGCACTCCGACAGCTGGCCGTCGCCCACCTTCTCGTCGATCACCCGATTGACGACCTTGGCGATGGACTCGTGGGTGGGCTCCTCGTCGGCAAACACGGCCCGGCACGCTCCTTCCACGGCGTCGGCCATCATGAGGATCGCCATCTCGCGGCTACCGGGCTTGTGTCCGGCATGACGGAAATCGTCGGGATTGACGGTGTCGGCTCCCTGGGACTGCCGCGCCTTCTCGTAGAAGAAGCGCATGATCCCATCGCCGTGGTGAGAGCGAATTCCTTCCGCCACCTCCGAGGGGATGTTGAACTTCTTCGCCAGTTCGATCCCGTCCAGCACGTGCTGGCGGATCACCTGGGCCGACTCCTCGGGCGCCATCTCATCGTGCGGGTTGGCGACCCCGAACTGGTTCTCGATGAAATACAGAGGGTTCTCGGTCTTTCCCAGGTCGTGGTAATAGGCCGCGGCACGGGCGAGCAGGTTGTTGGCGCCCACCGATCGTGCGGCGGAATCGGCGAGCGTCCCCACCATCAGGGAATGATTGAACGTACCGAAGGCCTTCTCCTGGAGTACCTGCAGCGCCTCGTGGTTGCGATCGGTGAGCTCGAGCAGGCGAAGCGTGGTGGTGATGTCGAACATGCCTTCGAAGAACGGCATGGCGGCTAGAGCCACGAGCGAAGCCATGAGGGCCACGGCCCCCGCCCAGGCGGCATCCTGCCAGACGACTGTCAACGGACTCTCGCCCACTTCCGCTTCGAACAGCCACGACGAGGCGGCGGCTATGACCGCCGCCGAGACCGCCGACACCAGCACCGAGTTGCGGAACGACCTCCGGGTCGAAACCGACGACACGAAGCCGATGGGAGCGAGGGTAGCCAGGGTGGCGTACACGCCGAGTCCGGGCTCGCCGGAGCCGAGGAGCGCCAGCACCCCAACCGCCATCGCCATGAGCGTTCCCATCCTGTTGTCGAACAGAACTGCGGACAGGTACCCAAAGGCCACGGCAGGAAGCACGTACCAGCTGGATGCATCCTGGTACTGGACGGTGAGCCGGACGGCGCCGGCCGCCAGCACGATGAGCATGCCGAACAAGGTCACCATGCGTGGCCGATCCCAGTACACCTTTCGGAACCTGGCGAGATAGAACCCGAGGACGGCCACCAGCACAACGAGCACGCCGAACATTGCTGCCTGGCGGACGCGGCGTTCGGTATTGGCGCCGGTTTGGTTGATCGCATCGATCTCGAACTGGGTGAATGTTGCTCCGGGCCCGATGATCAGCTGATCCGGAACAAAGGTACGCACCACTTCGTCCACTGCCTGGGCGGCTTCAAGCCGCAGCTCCTCCGTCGCGTCCTGATCCTCGACCAGGTTCGAGTTGATGGTGACGCCCACCAGGGAGTTCACCACCTCTCGCGCCAGATCGTCACGAACACCGTCGATGTCCACGGACGTTCGATCGGTGCGGGCCGACGTTTGGGCCTGGTCGAGATCCTCAGGCGAGATACCGATCCGGAACGACGTCGTGAGCCGGTTCGTGGCATGGGTGTTGATCTGTTCGAGAATGGAGCTTCGGCCCAACAACTCCCGGTAGACGTCGCGCATCCCGTAATCGATCAGGGTCGCCCACGTGTCCTCGCTCAGCAGCGCACTCTCCGGCGTGAGGGTGGCGATCATGTCGTCGACGGTGCCGAATTGGGCGGTGAGTCCCACCGGCTCCGCTTCACACGTCGTGTCCGAGCAGGCCACCTCCTGGGCAAAGCGGTTGTCGGTGGATTCACCGAATCCCGCGGGGTAGCCGGCGCTCTCGGAATCGAGCAGGACCTCGTAGTCGCCTTGGGGGACCTCGATGGAGTAACTGCCGTCGCGATCGGTGGTGGCGCGGTATTGGGTGCCATCTGTGGCGATGGCCACCACGTCGACCTGTGCCCACGCCCGGTCCTCACTCCAACCCCCGGTCGGGACCGACTCTGTGTCGAACAGTCCGTCGCCGTTCACGTCCAGGAACACCAGACCTTCGATGGTGCCCAACTGCGGCTCCTCCGCCGGGACGGTGGTGGTGGTTTCCTCCGATCCGACAGTGGTGGTCGTCGTCGAGCTGGTGGAGGTGGTCGGCGGCACCGGCCGCACGCTCACGTCGTTCGGCTGGGTTTCGGCCCGGACCGCGGCGATGATCGAGTTGACCTTGTCGTATACGACGTTCTCGCGGTCGGGGTCCTTCACCAGGCGCGGTTCGACTTCGGCGGCGGCGGCTTCGGCAGCGGCTGCGGTCGCGGCCGCGTCCACGACATCGCGCTGAACCCGGGCTCGGTACTCGCGACTCGCCACCTCTCCGACCGCCGGTCCCCCTGCCGCCTCGTCGGCGAAACCGAGCGTGAGCACGGTCCACGCCAGCACGGCCGTCGAGGCGAGCGCCACGAGCCGGATCACGGACTGGCGGTTCATTCGGTTCCCGCCTCCCGATCGTGGCGCTGGTACGCCTCCACGATCGCAGCCACGATGCGGTGGCGCACGACGTCCTTGGTGGTCAACTCGACGAAGGCCACACCCGGGATGCCATCGAGGATACGGCGGACCACGGCGAGACCCGATTGACGCTGGCTGGGAAGGTCTGTCTGGGTGATGTCACCGGTGATGATCATCTTCGAGTTGAACCCGAGTCGGGTGAGGAACATCTTCATCTGCTCTTGTGACGTGTTCTGCGCTTCGTCGAGGATCACACACGCATCGTTGAGGGTGCGGCCCCTCATATAAGCGAGCGGAGCGATCTCGATGGTTCCCCGTTCGGTGAGGCGGGCGGTTTCGTCGGGTCCCAACATGTCCCACAACGCGTCGTACAAGGGGCGGAGATACGGGTCGATCTTCTGGGCCAGATCGCCCGGCAGGAAGCCCAACCGCTCCCCGGCCTCCACCGCCGGTCGCGTCAAGAGGATGCGCCGAATCGAACCGGACATGAGAAGCTCGACCGCGGCCGCCATCGCCAGGTACGTCTTGCCGGTGCCGGCGGGGCCGATCCCAAAGGTCAGCGTGTTCTCACGGATCGCCCGCATGTAGAGCTGCTGGCCTCGCGTCTTGGCACGGACCACCCGCCCTCGACCGACCGGGATGCTCTCAGACAGCACGTCCGAAGGACTGGGGACCTTGTCCCGTACCATCTCGACGACCCGATCGACGCGGCCGTCGGCCAGCGACTGTCCCTCTTGCACCAGGATCAGCAACTCCTCGAGAACCGTTTCCGTCTGGGCGAGATCGGCTTCCGGCCCACTGAGGGCGATCTCGTTGCCGCGCGCGACGATCCGGACCGTCGGGAATGCATCCGAGAGGGTCTTGATGTGGCGATCTCCGGCGCCCAGGAGGTCCATCATGAGATGGTTCGAGGGGATCCGGATCCGCCGATGCGTGGAGTCGACCGATGTATCGGAGGTCACGAGAGGATGGTCACAGGGTGTGCGGTCACGAGGAAGCTGCCCGAATTGGGCTCCGTCAGTATAGGTACGGTCCCGGCTTCGACCTGCAACAGTTTGCACGAGCCCTTGGACCGCCCCGTCAACCCGACGCCGAAGAGGTGTGCATTGGAACGTCGCACAGGGTGGGACCCCCGCCGCGATCGCTGCCGAATCAGGGCTCGTCGACTTCTGCGCGCAGGCTTTCGACGACGGCGGGATCCAGCAGCGCGGCGAGGACCTTCAGATCGGATTGCCGGACGGCGGCCCTCGCTCCTCCGCTCTTTCGCATCCCCTGGATCGCGTTGAGGAAACGGTCGATCGTCTCACCCTGGCGGTCGTCAGCGGCCTCGGCGGCCATCAGATCGATGGTGGCTTCCCTCTGTTCGGGTGGTTCCGGCAGAAAAACCACCGGTGCCATCTCGAAGAGTGCGGCAAGCCGGAGCAGTCTGGCCACCGACAAGGCGCGCTCGCCGCGTTCGTAGGCACCCAGCACCGAAGCTTTGAATTCCCCGTTCGATGCGGCTTCCACGTCGAGCAATGACCAGCCGCGGGCCCGACGTGCGTCGCGCACGCGCACCCCGATCGCTTCGTTGAGCGGATCGTTGGATTCCATGTCGTCTCCTACCCCCGGAACACCCGCGGGGATGATACCAGAAGACCACGGAGAGTGGCGGAGAATCACGACCCGATGTTGAGGAGCATGAAGACCGCGACGATTGCCGCCGTTTCGGTGCGGAGCACCCGACTCCCGAGACCCAATCTGGAGGCGCCGTCGGGAATCTCTCCGGGCTCCCAGCCCCCTTCGGGACCGACCGCCACCACCACCGGCCCGTCGACGACCACCCGGTCGGAACCGCCGACATCGGCGACCACCAGCGCTCCGGCCAGATCGTTCCAGTCGGCCCAACCTTCAGAGATCTGCGTGAGATAGGCGCCGCGCGACTGCTCGAGCGCCATCTGGGCCCAACTGCGAGCGCGTTCGACCCGCGGTGGGCGAGCTTGGGAGAATCTGGTTCGCAGCCAGCAGACCCGGGCGACACCGAGTTCTGCCACCTTCT
>JAOUGY010000452.1 GCA_029865445.1 Acidimicrobiia bacterium
GAACATCGTCCGGCGCCGACGCATCCCCTCCCAGAAGCCGAACTTCGCTTCTTTCACGGTCTGGGAGATGCCTTTGAACACCCGGAACTTGAGACCCGACCCGTGGTGCACGGCATAGAAGTTCAACCCGGCCTCGATCCGGAACCGGTCCTTGTAACGGGGAGGAAGCATCACCCACAGATCTCTGGTAAGTGCCCGCTCGCCACCCAGCAGCGGGATGAACGCCATGATCCGGTGCAGCAGGTAGATCTTGCGGTTCCGCATGAGGATGAACATCTCGCAGGACCCGTCCACCACCGGCCCGATCGTCTCGGCGATCATGTGGTGCGTGAGCCCGACGATGTCGGCGTCGGCGAAGAAGACCACCTCGGTCGAAGCGTGCTGGACTCCGACGTCCATGGCGTGGCCCTTACCCTGATTGGGTTCCACCCGCAGCACCGTCACCGGGAACTCAGACGCGACATCGGCCGTGCCGTCGGTGGAACCGTCGTCGACCACCACCACCTCGACGAAGCCAGGAAATGTGGTCAACACCTCCAACACCCGGCCGATCCGCGCCGCCTCGTTGTAGGCGGCGACGATCGCCGTCACTCCGCGTGTCTGTTCTGCCATCGCCTGATTCCTTGCGCTGTCGCCCCGGCGAGCACGATACCGAGCACCAGCCACTCCAACCGTCGCAGGTCTGCACCGAGGCGGTCGAGACCGAGACCGATCGCCCAACCTACCGGAATCATCACCGCCAGCCATAGCAGGGTCCCCACGGCATCGAACGTGACGAAGGTCCTAGGACGGACGCCACGGAACGCCATGTAGGCGATCGAGGCAATCCGGGTCCCGTATACGAACTTGACGAAGATCAACGCCCGATGCGGGTGTGCTCCGGTGATCCGATCCACCATCGAGGTCGCCCGCCGGAGTTGCTTGGCCCGATCCCCGGTCGACCACCTGCCCAGGCCCGTCGAAGCTGCTCGAAACCAGAGGCTGTCCGACGCCACGGTGCCTACAAACGCCCACCCGGCCACCGCCTGCCACGACCACGAACCGTGCGCAGCCAGCGCCGAGGCGGCCAGCACCACCGACTCGCCCAGGAAGAACGTACCGACCAGGACGATCCAGGACTTGTGCAGCGCCAACGACTCGATCACCACACCAAGCTACCGGCGTTGCGATCAAGGCGCAGCCGGGGGCCTGGAACGCTGCGGCCACGAGGAACCGATCGCACGGCATCGCCCAAGAGCTCGGTATTCCCCATTGGCCGGCTCACCTCACCAACCCGACCACGCCTCTGTGACGCCGTTGCCGTCGAACTCAGTTTGTCCAGTTGTCGGTTGGCGAGTGCGGTCAGGGTTGGTTTGGCGAAACGGTTGCGTGTATTTCAACTGTGAGACGGTTCACTTCCTCCGTGAGGCGGGTGTTGAGTTCGAGTAACTCGCGGAGCTGCAGTGTCTGCTGGTGGGTTTGGTCGAGAAGTTCGATGGTCTGAGCGGCGAGCGTCTCGCGGTGGCTGGCATCGGTCTCGCTGATTGCCTTGTCCCGGTCGGCTTGTCGGGTTTGGGCGAGCAGGATGAGCGGGGCGGCGTAGGCCGCCTGGAGCGAGAATGCCAGGTTGAGGAGGATGAATGGGTACGGATCCCACCGGAGAGACACGGCGAGTGCGTTGAGGGCGATCCAGGCGCCGACCACGATGGTCTGAGCGATGAGGAAGCGTGGTGTCCCGAACATGCGGGCGAAGGCTTCGGCCCGGCGACCGAAGAGGTCGGTACCAAAAGCACCGTGGAGTTCGTGGATCGTGGTCGAGAGGCTGGGGTGTTGGGCGATCATTTGCGCGGCTCCTGTGAGATCGGTGTGTT
Organism: Acidimicrobiia bacterium; assembly: GCA_029865445.1. Classification (GTDB taxonomy): domain Bacteria; phylum Actinomycetota; class Acidimicrobiia; order Spongiisociales; family ZC4RG35; genus JAOUGY01. The sequence goes on from JAOUGY010000452.1 coordinate 1,851, forward strand.
CATGTACATCCTGTCAGAGCGGGGTTCGATGCCGCAGCGTTTACCCGGGAGGGGTTCCGACCTGACGGCAAGTAGCTTGGATCCGGTGAATCACGACGCGTCGATACAAGGGTGGGCCTTCTGGGCTGAGACCGCCGAGAGCGTTGCGGGTCGGCTCGACTCGGGTGTTGATGGACTCACGGACGGAGAGGCGGCGCGGCGGCTGGAGCTGGTGGCGCGGGAGTCGAGCGCAAAGCGTGAGCCTTGGTGGAAGCTGCTGCTGTCGCAGTTCACCAGTCCGATCGTCCTGATCTTGGTTGTGGCGGCGGTGGTGTCGGCGTTTCTGCGTGATGTCAGTGATGCGCTGATCATCCTCGGGATCGTCGTACGACGGCATCTTCGACGCCGCCGGAAAGATCACCGCCAAGAAGGCACGGCGAGTGCTCGCCGAGCACGGCAGATTCGTCACCACTCAGACCCGCGGGCGAGAACAGGTCGAAGACCTCGTTGCGGTCCGGGACATGGTGGCAAGCGGAGGAGTCAGAGCAGCGATCGACCGTTCCTACACCCTTGACCGGATACGTGAGGCTCATCGCTACGTGGAGGAGGGCCACAAGCAAGGCAACGTCGTCGTGCTCGTGGCTCGAGGGTGAGAGGATGGTGCGCCCCCGGAAGGACCAGCAGATCCGCCTCAGGCTGTCCCAGTGTTCCAGGGCGAAACGGCGTGCCGCTCGGCGCCGCCGGCTCGCTGATCAACATGATCCACCGTTCGCTGGGAGCAGGTTCGTTCGCCGGGTTCTGGCCCCAGCGGAAGCCGATCCAGGGCCGTACGGTGGCCATGCCAAATCGGAGGTCTCAGCCATGTTTGATGTGACCGAGTTGAGAGTTGCGTTGACCGTCGAAGACTTCGACCAGGCCGTGGCCCTCTATCGAGATGCGCTTGGCCTGACACAGCTCGAGGACTGGAGCTCTGATCGCGGCCGTGTCATCCTCCTCGAGGCC
>JAOUGY010000453.1 GCA_029865445.1 Acidimicrobiia bacterium
CTGTCGGCTTCCGGCGGGAACGGAATCTCGGTCCACTGCTCGCCGGACGTGGCGAACGAGCGGATGCCGCTGTCGCGGTCGCCGACCGTTATCACCATTCTGTCGGCCCCGACCACGGTCCTTGCGAGCCCCCGACCGATCGAGTCGGCGAGCGCCACGTCCTCCGCCACCATTCGAGAGTCCCAGTTCACGCCGTCGGGTGACGTGAGGGCAATCAGCCCCCGCTCGTTCGGAGCCGAGGCCAGCCATCCCAAGTCGCCATGGCTGATACTCGAGACGACGCCGGCGCCGTCGAGCGTGGACTCCTGCCAGATCCGGATCGGTTCGGGGGGGTCGGGAGGGTCGGCGGGGCGGGCGAGTTCGACCGCAGCCACCGCCAGGATGACCGCGACCGCCACCAACGGCACGGGCCAGAGGCGCCTCGGAGCCGGTTCTTCCTCGTGCTCGTCGCCGATGACAACCACCATGAAATCGACCGTACCGCCGACCCGGTCATACCGGAATACGGTTTGACCGATTGTTGACGGTCTTGCGAGACGCTTCGGTGTTCGTGAACGGCACCGACACCTGAGGTCAGGATGGGAAGACCGGTGGCGCCGGTGCCCTGGTCGACAGAGTCGTCGTCACCTCGACCAGGTCGCCGTTGGGTTCCAGGCTTTGGAGTGTTGCGAGGCGATTCACGAGGCCGGCCAGCGTCTCAGAATCGGGAAGACCGGCGGCACCCGCACGAGCGACCGCCAGAGCTCGGTCGACGAGGCCCGTCTCGTACAGACGTTTGGCCTCGGCGACAGCGACAGACTCGAGGTCGGGTTCGTCGGTCAGCGTCCACGCCCGGGCCAACGAGTAGGTCCCTGACCGTTCGTACCTACTGTGCCCGTCGGCGTTCGGATCCGCGTCATGCCAGTTGCGGTCTTCGAGTTCGGGTATCACGTGCCCGCCGATCGGATCGGTCTGCCGCCAAACGTTGATCCACTCCAGCGAAGCGTGGGATCCAAGTCGGCTACACAGGTCCTGGATTCCGACGTTGGGGAACAGCTCGCGATACAGCCACCCAAGCTGGGATCCATACGTGATGAAGCCCTTCGGAACGTTGATCTCCTCCTTTCTCGCCGCCTCGGTGGTGAACCTGTCGAGGGCGACCATGGTTATCAAGCTGCCCTGCGAATGGGCGCCGACCACGTCCACGTCGAAATCAGGGGGGATGCGATTTGGTGGGAGGCCCGAGGCGAAGCGATGACGCAAAACCCGGACGACTCGCGGACCATACGACGGCGGTCCGAGGGGCTGGAACCATCTCGGCCAGAACGTGGTCAGGTCCCACAGGATGCCCACCTGGCGCCGAGCCTCCTCACCGCCGGTGAGGCCGCGGATGATGCTGTTCAGCATGAAACCGCCGGGTATCAGGATCGCGACGGCGAGGGCGATGTCCGGGAGGCGGCGGATGGACACCTCCACGCCCCCGAACGCGACACGGAACGAGTCGGCCGAGAGAACCCGCAACACTACGAAGGCACCTACCAAGACCGCGGCCGCCTTGATGATGGTCCAGCGCATCGCCTTGATCGCCATCACCACGAGACCCACCGCGCTCAAGGCGGTGGCGATGGCGAGCGACGTGGCCGTGAGTCCGAGGTCCCGTGGGCGGGGAAGCGCACATGGATTCATCCCTTCCGGGCATGTGGAGGGCTGGGCTCCCGAGTTCAGGAAACCGACGAAGGCGATCACCACGGCTGCGACGCCGACCACGGCTGCGACTTCGAGGATTCGCCGGGCCCGAGTCTCGATCCGGCGTCCGTACACGAACCAGCGGAGGATCCCCTTCGGGTAGTCGTCGATTCGAACCGAATCGATCCCGGCGACGTCCGCGGATCGAAACGCAAGCCCCACGAAGGGGCACGTGGCCACCAGGGCGATGGCGACGATCTCTGCCAGCAATGCCACCGCCACCCACTCTGCCCCGTTCTCCTGAAGCGAGAGCGGGTCGGAGGCCTTGATGCCCACCAAGGCTTGGATCGTGTAGCCCATCAGGACGCCGAGAACGGCACCGGACTGGCCGGCCAGGGCGAGCGCCCCGGCCACGTGGAGCCCGCCGATCGCCGAGCCGGCAGCGAAGACGACGAACCCGATCCCGACATACAGGGTCGCCCGATGCACGGCATACAGATCCCATCCATCGGGGTTGGTGTTGAAGGTGGCGAGGGCGGTCACGACACCCAATGCCAGGGTCGCCAACGGCAAGATTGCCGTCGCCTTGGCGATCATGTCGTCACGCGACGTCGATGCTCCGGCCCGGAGCACGGCGATGCCGCAAGAGGCGATGAACGCGAGAGCGAGCCACTCGAGGGTCCTGTATTCGATGACCAATGCGGTGACCCAGGCGATCACTGCGAAAGCGAACGAGACGTGGATTCGGGTCAGTCGTGTGAGAAAGACCGCCTCGTACCACATCTGAGGATCGTCCAGGGTGGCGTTCTTCGCCGGATCGGCCCACTGGCGGTTCGCAAGATCGACCCTCTCTTCGGCGGTGAGGTCGAATCCCGGCGGGGCGGATCCGGCCGTGTCCTCCTGGCGCAGCAGATTCTCGTTGTTAACAGTCAGGAGATAGCCCAGCCGGCTCTTGAGGCTGCGACTGTCGGAGTGTGACCGCATCGCGAACCACGCCACGACGAGCGTGACGGCTGCGAGCGCGATCGTCGTGCCCCCGGCGATCAGGAGCCGAGTCCACCCTGTGGTCATGTCCGCGTCGCGGGACCAAAGGCGAATACTCAGAACGAGCGCGGTGACGAGTTGCGTTGCGAATATGCCGGTGAGGGTGAGGCCCGCCATGCGA
>JAOUGY010000131.1 GCA_029865445.1 Acidimicrobiia bacterium
GCAGGGCTATGGCGCCATCCTGTACGACCCGGCGGCCGTCGCCGACATCGCCCGTCTGGGCGAGGAACACCCGGTTGTGTTCCTGCCGTCACACCGTTCGAACATGGACAAGCTTTCGCTCCAATACCTGCTGTGGGAGAACGACCTGCCACCCAACCACACCGCGGCCGGAATCAACATGAACTTCTTCCCGGTCGGACCACTCATTCGCCGCACCGGATCGTTCTTCATCCGTCGCACCTTCAAGGACAACGAGCTCTACAAATACGTGCTCCGGTCCTACCTGGACTACCTCGTCGAACGCCGCTTCCCGCTCGAGTGGTACATGGAGGGTGGACGTTCTCGATCCGGGAAACTCCTGCCTCCGAAGTACGGCATGCTGGGATGGGTGGTCGAGTCGGTTCAGCGCGGCAAGTCCGAGGACCTCTACGTGATCCCCACCTCGATCGCCTACGACCAGATCCAGGATGTCGCAGATTACGCCTCCGAGGCCCAAGGCGGAGAGAAGAAGAAGGAATCCTTCGGTTGGGCGCTTTCGGCCGTGCGATCGCTGCGCCGCCGCTACGGCAACATCCACATCCGGTTCGCCGAGCCGCTCTCCGTCCGCAAGGAAATCCCGGTCGACGATGGAGAAGACGCCTCTATCGAGCTTCGGAAGCTCGCATTCGAGATCATGTACCGGATCAGTCGCGTCACTCCGATCACGCCCACGGCGGTGGTATCCAGTGTTCTGCTCTCGACCCGGGGTGACCCGATCGACGCGAGCGGCGTCGCCCGCCGCGCCGCGGAGATTGATGAGTTCATCGAAGCCTCGGGTTTCCCGTGCACCGAACGGCTCTACCTGGAGCGGCCCGATGAGGTCAACCGGGTGCTGAACCAACTCGCCGAACACGGTTCGGTGACCATCGTCCACGCCGATGGCGTGCCCTATTACCGGCTGGAGGGATCGCAGGCGCTGCAGGCGGCCTACTACCGCAACACCACCGTCCACTTCTTCGTACCGGGGGCCATCGCCGAGCTGGCCCTGGCCGGCGGGCCTACGAGTGTCGAACAGCTTTGGGACGAGGTGGCGGCGATCCGCGATCTCCTCAAGTTCGAGTTCTTCTTCCCCGAGCGCGAGGAGTTCCGGACGCTCATCGCCGACGAGTTGGCGGCCATGGACCCCGATTGGACCGCGAGCCTGGCTGAGGACCCGCTCGGACTGGCGAGCAGGGCGCCCGTACTCCGTGCCCACTGGGCCGTGCTCCCCTTCCTCGAGGCGTACCAGGTCGTAGCCGACAGGCTGCTCGAAACGCCGGACGAGCTCGAGGAGAAGAAGTTCCTGACCTCGTGTCTCGAGCTCGCCAAACGCTACCGCCTGGAGGGGCTCGTGCGGAGCGATGAAGCGGTGTCGATGGTGCTGTTCAAATCGGCCTTTCAGCTGGCCAGGAACCGCGGTCTCGACACCAATCAGGAAGCCCGTGGCGCCTGGGCGGCCGAGATCACCGGACTTCGAGAACGGGCAGAACAGATCGCCGCCCTCGCCGTGCAGCGGTATCGATGACCGCATCCGAATTGCTGATCGTGCTCCTCACCGGGATCACGATCCTGGTGGGCGTGGCCGGAACGCTCGTGCCGGTGATTCCGGGGCTCTTCCTGGTGTGGGGAGTGATGGCTCTCTACGGAGTGCTCACAGGGTTCGGACCTGCCGGATGGACCGCCATGGCGCTGGCATCGGTTCTAGTGGGGCTCGGCCTATATCTGAATGTTCGAATCCCCCAACGAGCGGCCTCGGGAACCGGCCTGTCGATCGCCGGCCAGCTCCTGGCCGTGGCTCTCGCCGTCGTCGGGTTCTTCGCCATCCCGATCGTCGGCGCCGGTGTCGGATTCGCACTCGGCGTGTACCTCATCCGGCTCCGATCGACCAAAGACAGCTCCGAGGCGTGGGCGTCCACGAAGACGACCCTGATGTCGATGCTCAGGGCCTCGGCAGCCCAAGCCCTGTGCGGACTCGGGATGTTCGCCGTTTGGCTCGGTTGGGTAGCCGTCCAGACGCTCTGATTCAGGGCCTCGTGATCACAGACCGCATCCTCCACGATGCGATGGCGAGCAGACCGGCGGCGAACGCGGCCAACACGCCGAGTTGGGTCACGATGTCACCAACCCCGGCGCCACGGCGGAGGATCTCGGCAAACGCCTCGTTGGCCCAAGCGTGCGGTATGAACCGCGAGATCGTCGTCATCGTCGGGCTGAACAGCTCCAACGGCAGCATGGACCCACCGAGAGCAGCCAATCCGATCCCGGCGACCACCGACACGCCTCCGGCCTGCTGATCGTTGCGGAAAACCGTACCGAGCAGCATCGCCGCGCCAGCTCCCACCGCCGAGAACGCAACGAGTACCGCTGCCGTGGCGAGCAGATTGCCCCAGTCGACCCTGAACAGCAGGACCGTCGCCACCACGATGTACACCCCTTGGGCCAGCACTATCACGAACCGTCCAAGTCCCTCTCCGACGATGATCGATGTGCTCGACGTCGGCGACCCCACCATTCGAGTGGTCACTCCGAGTTGACGGCTTTGGATCAGTGCAGCCGAGCCCGTGAGGCCTGTCAGGAACATGAACAACACGAGCTGGGACGAAGCGCCGATGTCGAATTGTCCACTGACGCCCTCGAACAGTGATTCGCCGGTGCTGCGAGTCGACACCTCAATCGAAGGAAGCGCAGCCAGCGACGCCGAAGAAGCCTCCGCCGCCACCGATGGATCGGCACCCTTGGACACGGCGAATGCGATCGCGTTGGGCTCGAGGGTCACCGCTGACACGGCTTCGATCACCGAAACGCGGAGCTGCGGTCCGAGTCCATCCGGGCGTGTCAGGAATCCGACGCCGACCTGTCGGCCGGCGGCGACCTCGGTGTCGGCGTCCCCGGGCACCGACACCGCAGCCGCGAGGACTCCGCGCTCGACAGCGCGCAGCATCTCGTCCTCGGAGTCGAAGCGTCGCACGGTGACGACGCCTTTCGAGTCCAGCTCCTCGGCGAGCGAGGCGCCGATCTCCGTTCCGGCCTCGAACACACCGACGGTCGGTTCGAAGTCGCCGGAGAATTGGGCTCCGATCAGCAGCACGATCCCGATCGGGAGGACGAACACGAAGAAGATGTTGGATCGGTCTCGAAGAAACCGGCGGAGGTTTGCCCCTGCGATCGTGAGGACCTTCATGCGTGCACCACCTTCCGAACCAGAGCGAGTCCGAGGCCGCCGGTGACAGCGGCCATTGCCAGGAGAATCCCCATCGAGGGGAGTGCGGCCATGGCGTCCCCCGACGCGATGTCACCGAGCCCACGCATGAACCACCCATTTGGCGTCACGAACCTGAGGCTGGACATCAAGCCTTCACCCTCGGCAACGGGGACGAATGTCCCACCGAGCATGCCGAACGTGACGGCGACGATGGACTGCAGGTTCCCTGCCTGCTCGGGCGTTTTGGCGAATCCACCGACGAGAGTCATGACCCCGACCACCGCCAGCACTGCGGAGGTCACCATCATCGCCACGCCGAGAGGAGGGCCCCACTCGGCCCCCATGATGATCCCGGAAGCAATGACGAGCACAATCATCGACACCAGACCGATGACAACGCTCGTGAGCGATTTGCCGAGCACGATCGAACGACGCCGAATCGGCGCGGCCATCAACCGGAAGAGCGTCCCTTCTCGCCGCTCTTCCAACATCGAAGTGACGCCGAGTCCGGCAATGAAGAAGAGGAAGAAGATCGACAGTCCGGCGACGAAGTAGGTTGCTGTGTTCAACTGCCGGCTCTCGGTCTCGATGTCTCCGACGCCGAGCAAAGGAGCCGCGGAAGCCGCGTCGCCGATGGTGGCGGCGACGTCTCCCGGCGGCACTGCACCGGTGGAGAGGGCCGTGGTCACGGCGAGGTTGGTGCGCCGCACTCCGGCGGCGAACTCTCGGGCGATCGCTGCGGCGATATCGGTGGTGGTTGGGGCATCGACATTGCCTATGACCTCGACGGCCGTGTCGGCATTGACGGCGACCGCATCGCTGAACCCTGCGGGCACGTGGATCACTGCCCCGACGGTCCCCTCTTCGACCTGCTCCTCGGCTTCGCTCAGACTCGTGAACTCGGTCAGGGCGAGCGTTCCGGAGGAGTCCATGTCCCGGAGTGCTCCGAGAAGTCCTTCGCCTGCCGCCCCCTCGTCTTCGACAACAACCCCGACATCGAGCGACAGCTCGTCGGCCCCGAATGCGCCACCGAAGACGAGATTGAAGATGAACGCCAGCGCGAGCGGGGCGATGAGACCGACGATGAACACCGATCGGTCGCGCATACGAAGCGCCAGATCCTTGATCGCAATGGTGATTGCCGGTCCCATCAGTCTCGCAACGCCTTCCCTGTCAGGTGGAGAAACACGGCCTCCAGGTCCGGTTCATCGATCGTGACCGAATGAACCGCCGCCCCCGCGGTGGTGATCGCTGCCAAGGTCGGGGCCAGGACCTCGGAGGCATTGGTGGCGAGAATCTCAATGGTTCCGTCGGCGGAGACCACGTCTGAGACACCGCCAAGCGACCGGATCCCGGCAATGGCGCCATCCGCGGATCCGGCGATGCTCACACGGATGCGATCCAGCTGTCCGACGAGTTGGACCAGTTCCCGCCGCGTACCTTCTGCTTTCACTTCGCCTTGATCGATGATGCCGACCCGATCGCAGAGCCGCTCTGCCTCCTCCATGTAATGGGTGGTGTACAAGACAGCCATTCCCTCATCGGACAGGTGCTCAACAGACTCCAGGATGGCGTTGCGCGACTGTGGGTCCACCCCGACCGTGGGTTCGTCGAGGATGAGAAGCATCGGCTTGTGAAAGAGCCCGATACCGATGTTCAAGCGCCGTTTCATGCCGCCGGAGAAGTCTGACGCACGGTCGTCAGCACGATCGGTGAGGCCGATGACTTCGAGGACCTCGTCACTGCGGCGGTCGAGTTCGAGACCGCGCACCCCGTACAGCCGACCGAAGAAGCGGAGGTTCTCCCGTGCCGTGAGATCGGGGTAGATGGCTATGTCCTGCGGCACGAGTCCGATGTCGGCTTTGGGTGCCAGCGACGTCGTGGTCATTTGTGCGCCGTTCACCACCACCTCGCCGCCATCCCGCTCGAGTAGCCCACCGATCATCGAGATCGATGTGGTCTTTCCGGCCCCATTGGGGCCCAGGAGCCCGTACGTCTCGCCGGGTGCGATCGTCAGATCCACTCCCCGGACCGCCTCGAGGTCTCCGAATCGCTTCTTCAGGCCTCTTGCCTGCAGGATGGCTTCCATCGCTCATTCTCTCCTCTGTGTTGCCATGTCGATCAGCTGCTGCAACGCGACGAGATGCTCGGAGAATGCCTTTCGCCCTTGCCGCGTTGCGTGAATCCAGGTCTTCGGTCGCTTGCCCTCAAAGCCCTTTTCGATCTCAACGTGACCTGCGTCCTCCAGCACCTGGAGATGGCGGCTCAGATTGCCATCCGTGAGATCGAGCCGCTGCTTCAGATAACCGAAGTCGGCGGCGTCCGCTTCGGCGAGCACGGCCAGGATGCCCAGACGTACTCGCTGATGGATCGTGTCGTCGAGCCGGGCTGAAGGATGGTCGGTCATCGTGAAGGCGTACTCCGAATCCACAGTGCCAAACCTGCGATCACCCCGGCAAAGATGAAACCGAGGGTCTGGTACCAGGCGAAGGTGTCGTCGAGGACGGCGCCACCGATCGCGGCGATGACTGCCAAGCTGAGGAACACCGCCACGCCCTCGGAGACCCGCTCCAGCGCCGAGAAGCCGGCGAACCCGAGCCCGAACACCACCCAAACGACCACAACAGTCACCTCATCCGGCAGCAGGAACGATGCCGCCGTGTTGCCGAGGCCGATCCCTGCGCCGATGGTCCAGTAAGGCCAACCTTTGCGGCGTACAGGGGCGGCCGACTCGATGCGGTACGAGACAATGGCGGTGGCGAGGATCCCGAGCGGGGCGCCAACCGCCCAATACAGCCCGCCGGCTGACGTGGCGGCCGAAACCCCGGCGCCCAGGCAGACCAATGCCCACACCAACATCCATTGCCAGGATTGAGAGCGCAGGTGGGCTCGGGTCGCACCGAGGTGAGTCCCCACCTCAGCCAGAAGCGCGTGGGCCGAATCGACTCCCGTCGCCTCGGTGTTCCTCGGTTGCCTGTCCTCGCTCTCCATGAGCAACAACTCTATGTCGCAAAGTTCTTTGCGTCAATCGACCGAACGACACGAAAGAGATCGTCCTCAGATGCCCATGGCGCCGAACTGACGCCTCGTCGGCTCCGCTCAACAGAACCAGGGCTCGGTCATGCGGGGCCGGCCCTTCACAGACCCGGCGGGGATCTGAGCTCGATTCACATCGCGGCTGCATGCCTCGAGCGTCGCCGACCACATGTCGGCGATGGTCTGGACTCGTTCACCGGCCCCATCGGCCGACCTGGAGGCGATCTCGGCAAGCCTCGCCTGTAATGCGTCCGATCGAGGGTCCACCGACGACCACCGATAAGACAGCGCGTTCTCGTCGTAGCCATCCAGATACTCGCCGGCGACGGCGCACACGAGCGATCCCCTCGGCACCAGCAGCCTGATCGACAGTTGGACTGGATCCGTCACATCGAAGAGATCAAACCGCTCGATGAACTCGAAGATGTCGAGCACGTGTTCGGGTTGGGTCCACGGCATGAACGGCATCCAGGACGGTCTCACATCCAGGCCCGCTGCTCGGGTGAGATCCAGGCATCGCTCGAGATCCGAGCCGGTGTGACCTTTGTCGAGTAGCGCGAGACTCGCATCGTGAGTCGTCTCGAACGCGGAAGTGATGAAGAGCACGCCGTTTCCCGATAGGTCCGTGAGCCTGTCCGCATGGCCGATGAGATGTTCGACCTTGATCGTGACGTCGAAACTCAGCTGGGGGAATTCCTCGTGAGCCCTTCTGAGGACACGCAATGAATGGGCGGGGCCGTTGAGGAAATCGGGGTCGCCGAAGGTGATGTGCCCGGCGCCCATCTCCACGAGTTGTTCGATATCTCCCAGAATGGTGTCGCCGTCCACGATTCGGTACGCACCGTCATAGACGGAGGGAATCGGACAGTGGCGGCAGCGATGCCGGCAGCCGTGGCTGGCCTCGACGTAGCCGACAGCGACGTGCCGGTCGCCGACACTCAAATGGGCGTACTGCTCGAGCGGGGGAAGATCTCCTCGCGCGGGGATCGAGAAGGCTCCCACCGACAGATCGGTGCGAACACCGGTCGGCCGGGGATCACTCACCCACTCAACCAGATTCTGCTCGTACTCCCCCACGAAGGCCGCGTCGCCGGCATCCGACATGCCGGCATACAAGCCGTACAGCGCGATCGGAGTCATCGGCGCGAGCCGGCGAATGTGGTCCACGACCTCGTGTGCCAGGCGCATCGCCGTGTGCATGGGCACCGAGATCGCCACGCACTCCGCCCAGGTGACGAGCTCCCTGTCGAGCGGGGCGATGGCCACATCGACTACTCGAGCCTCATGACCTGCGTCTGCCAGCTTGGTGGCGGGCGAAGCCACGGCCAGGGGTTGGTGGCCGAGCTCGTATGTCGAAATCAGAAGGACGCGCATGGGGTGATTCGCCGACCGGACATTCGCCGCTCGGTCGAGCATCGCAGGGTATCGGCCGCTCCGCCATACCAGGCTACGCTCGGTGGGTGCCGACGACGACGCTGATCGACACAACCCACGGTCCACTGAACATCCGGACCTGGCCTGGGCGGTCCGGACCGGTGTTCGTGCTCGTCCACGGTCTGGGAGGATCGTCCCAGAACTGGGACCTGACCGCTCCACGGCTGGATGGTCGGTGCGTGGCGCTCGACCTTCCGGGGTTCGGCCTCAGCCATCCCCGATCGGGGGACCAGCTCGACAGACACTGTGAGGCGGTCGTCGAGCTGATCCAATGGACCGGGGCCGGACAGGTCAATCTCGTCGGCAATTCGATGGGCGGCCTCGTAACCGAACTGGTGGCGGCCTCCCGACCGGACCTCGTCGCCAACCTCGCTCTCATCTCGCCGGCAACCCCGCTCGCCCCCGGCGCACTGCCCGCGGACAAGGGCGTGGCGGCGCGGCTCGTGGTCCAGTCGCTACCCGGTCTCGGACCCGCCCTCGCGCGACGCCTCCAACATGCGGCATCGCCGGAGGCCCTGGTGCGGACGACCTTCGAGGTGATCGCCGCCGATCCCGCCAGGATCCCTGCAGAAACGGTCACCGCATCGGTGGAGTTGGCCCGGCTGAGGCGCAGACTGCCGTGGGCGGCCCGGACCTACGCCGCCTCGGCGGCGTCGATCCGGCGGCGCCTGCTGCAGCGGGCGGCATTCGCCGAGACCATCGCCAGGATTTCGTGTCCGACCACACTCATATGGGGCGCCGAGGACCGGGTCGTCAGCCCCTCGTCGCTCCGCTGGCTCGCCGGGCTCCGACCTGATTGGACCAGCCTCGAGATCGATGGCGTCGGTCACGTACCGATGCTGGAGGCGCCGGATGTGGTCATGGCTGCCCTCGCCGATTGGCTCTCGGACCCGGTGATCTGCCAGAAAGTCGACTGAACCGGTCCCGGAGTAGGCTGGCCGGATGCAGAGCGACCTGACGTTCATCGACGGATTCGTCCACCAGCTCCACGACGCCGACCCCGTGGAGACTCAGGAGTGGCTGGACTCCCTCGATACCGTGGTGGCGGAACAGGGCACCGTGCGGGGACGGTACCTGCTGGCAAAGTTGCTCGAACGGTCGCACGCCATGGCTCTCGGCACACCCGGGACCGTGACCACCCCGTACATCAACACGATTCCCCCGGAGGAAGAGCCCGCCTACCCCGGCGATGCACACCTCGAGAAACGTATCCGCAGGTTCATCCGCTGGAACGCCGCCGTCATGGTGATCAAGGCCAACCATCGCGAGAAGGGAATCGGCGGCCACCTGTCATCGTTCGCATCATCCGCCGTCCTGTACGAGGTCGGCTTCAACCACTTTTTCCGAGGGAAGGCCGACGGAGATCCGGGCGACGCCGTCTACCTCCAGGGTCACGCCGCGCCGGGCATCTACGCGCGGGCCTTCCTCGAGCGCCGGCTCGATGAGCAGCACCTGGACAACTTCCGCCAGGAGATCGGCGGCCACGGGCTCAGCTCGTATCCCCACCCGCGGCTCATGCCGGATTTCTGGGAGTACCCAACGGTCTCGATGGGCCTCGGACCGATCAACTCCATTTACCAGGCTCGGTTCAACAAGTACCTCGCCAATCGGGGTATCGATGACACTGCGGCCACGAACGTATGGTGTTTCATCGGCGACGGCGAGACCGACGAACCCGAGACGCTGGGTTCCATCTCGCTCGCGGCACGGGAGGGTCTCGGCAACCTGATCTGGGTGGTCAACTGCAACCTCCAGAGACTCGACGGCCCGGTCCGGGGAAATGGAAAGATCATCCAGGAGCTCGAGGCCATGTTCCGCGGAGCCGGGTGGAACGTCCTCAAGGTCATCTGGGGGGGAGGTTGGGATCCGCTCCTCGACGCCGACCACGAGGGCGCGCTCGTCGACGTGATGAACGCCACGGTCGACGGCGAGTACCAGCGCTACAAGGCCGAGAACGGGGCCTTCGTCCGGGAGCAGTTCTTCGGAAAAGACCCTCGGGCCCTCGCCCTCGTCGAGCACCTCAGCGACGACGAGATCTGGGACCTGCGCCGGGGCGGGCTCGACTACCGCAAGGTGTACGCGGCGTACAACGCCGCAGTCCAGGAACAGGACACTCCGACGGTGATTCTCGCCAAGACCATCAAGGGGTGGACGCTGGGACCAGACGTCGAAGGGCGCAAC
>JAOUGY010000139.1 GCA_029865445.1 Acidimicrobiia bacterium
GCACCACGATGCGTCGACTTCGCGCTCGAGGCGTTGGATGCCATGCGCGGTATCGATCCGTCGGGGCGGCTCCGGCTGTCTGTGGGCATCCACAGTGGACCCGTGACGGTGGGCTTGGGAGGGAGTGCCCTCCTGGTCTACGACCTGTGGGGCGAGACGGTACGGACCGCCCACGTACTCGCACGTTCGGCCACGCCCGGCCAGATCCTCATCACCTCTGCGTCAAAGGAAATGCTTCCGCCCGGCATCGATGTGCGGTCCGTTGGACCACTAGACGATCAGGTCTGGGAGGTCACGGGTAACGTGCGGGAGCCCGTTCATGATTGAGTTCTTCGGCGACCCGCGGGTGTTGTGGGCCCTCGCCATCGTGCTGCTTCTGCCGATTGCCATCATCGCAGCCGGTGAGACCGCCGAGCGTCTCCGGCAGCGTGACTCTCCGATGACCCGCATCGCCACAACGGTGCGCAGGGGCACCATACCGCTGATCGCGTTGTGGGCGCTCGCTACTGGATTGTTCGGTCTGGCTGGATCGAATGTGATCGTTCGCGTGATAGCCACCGGCCTGTTGATGTCGTTGGCGGCTCTGGCTCTGGCCGTGTTGCGGCTGGTCATCGCCTGGTGGAGAGATCGGCCCGACACCGACACCGACGCAGGGCGCGGCGTTCCTCAGCTCTTGTTGGCGCTGCCCAGGATGGCCGTGATCGCGTCCGTTGGTTGGATCCTCCTCGATGGTGTGTGGGGTGTGAATCTGTCGGCGGCGTTCACGGCACTCGGCGTGACCTCGCTGGTGGTGTCGTTCGCCCTCCAGGACACACTCAGCGGACTGGCGTCCGGGTTGCTGTTGCTGAGCGACCCCCCGTTCCAACCCGGAGACTGGGTCAAGACGGGGGATCTCGAGGGGAGAGTTGTCGACATCAACTGGCGGACTTGTCGGATCGAGACCCGCAACGGGGATCTCGTGATCGTGCCCAACGCTCAGCTGGCAGACTCGGTGGTGACGAACTACGACCGACCGACGAAGCTCCATCGCGTGGTGGTCCCGGTGCAGGTGGCGTTCTCGAATCCACCGACCCGCGCCAAAGCGATGCTGCTCGATGCAGCCCGGTCGACGAACGGCGTGCTCGAGGACCCGGCGCCCGCGGTCCATGTCGTGCAAATCGACGATCCGCTCATGGGATACGAAGTCCATCTGTGGATAGACGATTACCGGCTGGTACCGCGAGTTGCGAGCGACTTCGGATCCTTGGTCTGGTACCAATCGCATCGTCACGACGTGCCGCTCCCGAGCCCTGCGTTCGACCTGTACACCTTCGACGGGGTCGCCACCGCCGAGGCCTCCCGACCGAGCCGGGCGGAGGTACGGCGTCGACTCGGGAACTCGCCCTTGTTGGGGCCGATCGGTGAGGACGCCCTCGACCGTCTCGCCGACTCGTCGAGCACCGCCCGATTCCAGAGCGGCGAGGTGATCGTCGACCGCGGGAGTGGGGGCCGTGACCTCTTCGTGCTGTCGGAAGGCTCTGCGGCCATCCTCGCCATCGGGCCCGATGGAGAAGACGTCGAGATCGCCCAGCTCTCAAATGGCGAGGTGTTCGGGCTGCTTGGCCGATCGGACCAGTGGGCATACCCGCTGGAGGTGAGGGCGGTGGAGGACTGCGAAGTGCTCGTGATCACCGAAGTGGGAGCCGGCGAGGTCACCAGTCGAACCCCCGCTCTGGCGGCTGCGCTCAACCAGCTCGTGACCATTCGGCGGCGTCGCATCTCGCGAGTGATGGATCAGATCACGCTCCAAACCGCGGAACGGGATCCAGCAGGTCAAGGGGCAGACCAGACATGACGCCTCCAGCGGCCAACTCGGCACGTGCAGGCGCAGTCAATCTGCGCCGGCGGCTGACGACCACCCTGATAGGAATCACGCTCATATCAGTCGTCCTGCTCGGCGCACTCAACTACTACAACGCCAGGTCTCTTCTCACCGAGGCGGTCGGCGCCGCTCTGACCGGTGATGCAACCGCACAGACCAGGGAGATCCGATCGGCTCTCTCCCGGACCCAAGCAGTCGTGTCGGTTTCAGCCCGAGGTGATCAGCTGGTGGACGACCTGGCGGCCTTCTCCTCGGCGTTCGACGCCCTCCAGTCGCAGCAACCGGGTGAAGACGAGACCCGGGCGCTCGAGAGCTTCTACCAGGCGAATCTGATCGACCGCGTCGAAGGGGCCGGCTTCCCTGCGCCCGGCCTCGATGAGGTGGTGCCCACCTCGGCGGCCGGGACCTACCTGCAATACCACTACATCGTCGAGAATCGCAACGAAGGGCCGGACAGGTCCCAACTCATCGAGGCGGATGGCGACACCTCGGCGTATGGGCGAGTACACCGCCAGCGTCAGGCTCGACTCGATCGGCTACGGGCCATGCTGGGTTTCGATGATCTTCTGCTGGTGGATGCCGAAGGCACCATCGTCTACTCGGCCGCCAAGCGATTCGACTTCGGTACCAGTCTGGTCCGGGGTCCGTATCGCGAGTCGGGGTTGGCGCGACTCGTGACTCGACGGCTCGCCGCCGCTCCGGTTGGAGATGCCGTCTTCTCCGACTTCGAGTTGTATCTGCCCGCCTCGGCCCGGCCCACGATGTTCGTGGCAGCTGCTCTGAGATCGGGGACTGAGACAATCGGTGCGGTCGCGTTCTCGATTCCGATCGAATCGCTGAACCGATTGGTGACGTCTGACAGGAGGTGGGAAGACGTCGGCCTCGGGAGGACCGGCGACATCTACGTCGTGGGAGCCGACCGGCTCATGAGGTCGGAGCCTCGACTGTGGATCGAAGACCGGGATGCCTACCTGTCCGATCTCGACGAGTCTGGTCTCCACCCCACCCTCAGCGAAACCATCACGGCGCTCGACACGCCGGTGCTCGTCCAGCCGGTGGACACCGACTCGGTGAACGAGGCGTTGAACGGCGGCACATTCACCGGCAGCACCAGGGACTACCTGGCGCGGAGCACGTTGGCGTTCGCGGCTCCCGTCGGGGCGGAAGGTCTCGACTGGGTGATCGTGGCCGAAGTCCCCATGGCCGAGGCCGGCGAGAGTCTCCGGATGTTCCGCACCAGGCTTCTCGTCACCGGTGGTCTCCTGGTGCCACTCGTCTGGCTTCTCGGCGTGGCGCTCGCCAGGCGCATGACCAGGCCCGTCCACCCGGTTCTGGCGGCGGCGGTCGCAATCGCGGGAGGGGACCTCGAGGCCACCGCTCCGGACCTCGGGAGAAACGAATTCGGCGACGTGGCACGCCGGCTGAACGTGGTCGCCTCCGACCTCAGAGGCCAGCGGCAGGCCCTGGAGGAAGAAGAACGACAGATCACCAGGCTGCTCTTGTCGGCTTTGCCCCCGAGGTTGGTGGAACAGCTTCGGAGTGGTCGGCGTCAGATCGCAGATCTGATCGATTCGGCCACGGTGATCACGATGACGATCGAGGGAGCCTTCGATCAGGCCGGCATCGATCCCGACGCGGCGGTGGAACTCGGTTCTCGACTCTCTGCGGACCTGGAGGCGGCCGCAGAGCGGCTGGGCATCGAAAGGGTCCGCTCGTCGTCGAGCCAGCATCTGTTCGTGGCCGGTCTCGACTCGCCGAACACCGAAGCCGACCAAGCAGCGGAGTTCGTCATTCAGGCTCGAGATCTCATCGATCGGTTCGCCGAGGACAGAGGCGTTGCGATCACGTACCACGCCGGCCTCGCTGCCGGGGAGGTGCTGGCGGGACTGCTCGCCGGCGATCAGCTCACATTCGGTGTCGTAGGAGAGCCGGCGCAGATCGCGCTCACGCTCGACGCCGCTGCCGTAGCCGGCCAGGTCCTCGTGCATCGCTCCGTCGTCGACGACCTCAGCGATCGGTGGGTTCTCGAAGCACTCTCCAATCTGACCGATCTCAGAGGTCAGCAGATCGATGCGTTCGCCCTGACCGGTGTCAAGGGAGGGGTCTCGCCCCAAGGTCGAGCCCCTTCAATCTCATGAGCGGCGCCCCCGAGGTGCAGGTGATGAGCCCGCCACGGTGCGCGGCACCGAGATCCACACCGTCTCGGTATGCAGGGGCGCCGCTACAATGGGTTTCGTCACTCTTGTATCCGATTGCGCAGGTGAGGCGACAAGAACGCTGCTTCGGCGCAGCCCGATGAGCGGAGGCACCGTGGTCAAACCACCAGCACACGAGCGAGAGCGGTCTGAACGGTCTCGCGGCAACGAGTCCGCCTCGAGAGTCACGTTGTTCGAGGATGAGTCGGTCGTGATGACCGCCAGGCCTTCCCTCATCTCGACGCTTCCCAAACTCATTGTGACATTGGGGCTCTATGAGCTCTGGCGAAGGCGCAACACCACCATCCTCACCAATCGGCGGATTCTCTTCGGTGCCGGGATCTTCCAGCGGACGGAGCAGTCGATCCCCTTGAGCAACGTGAACGACGTGGTGTTCATTCGCCGCGGCGTCAACTGCTACGCCCAGGTCGCCGGTACCCACCGCGGGCGGAACTCGATGAAGGAAATCGGTCCCCTGTCGGCCTCCGTGTGCAGGCGGTTCGTGGGTGAGCTGCTCAAACGCACATGAAGCGGTTGGGTGGGCGTTGGGTCGGCGTGGTGTCGACGCTCCGACGTTGACGTGACCACCCGGCCTGTTGTCAATCCGACTGCCGGGTGACCTCTTGGAGCCGACCGGCCCGTAGGCTGTCGAGAGGCGCTCCAGTCCACGGTTCAGAGGCTCGCTACCTCCTCAGGGAGCCGCAGCCGTGAAGGTGGCGAGCGTTTCGCCGTCGTCGGCAGTGAGCCGCAACCGGTCGCCGTCGACGCTGTAGCTCGAGGCCGTGGGCAGCTCCGAGAAGAAGGCCTGTTCTTGGACCATGACCGGTTGGTCGCACTCGACCTGGGTAGCCGCCAACGCGGGATCGATCGAAATGCTGCCGGCGTCCCAGGTCGCGGAACCGGTGTAGTTGTTACATCCGCCGGACCCCGAAACCTGGCCATCGGCGAATGTGATCGTCACCATGGTCCCGTCGATGGCGGCGGTTCCCTGCAGGTCCAGCAACGTCCAGGTCCGGCCGGTCGGGTCTCCGGCGTCCGCGCTGCACGAAACGAGCCCAGCTGCCAGAGCCAGGAGCACCAGCAGCGATCCGATGCTCGGGTGCGACCGACGAAACATGGCACCTTCCTGTTCGGCGTTTCGAGGACGGAGCGACTATAGCGAGCGGTCGAGCTAGTTTGAGTTCGCCGGATCGATGACCATCGCATTCAGGCAGCAGGGGTATGGTCCGAGGAGGAGCGAGATGCAACGTGCCTGATCGCAACAGGAACAGGCTGTTGCTCGTCGGTGGGCCACCCACCGATCGATACGGGGTTCTCTTCATCGAGTTGCTTGCTCTCGTGGTTCTGGCGCCCTTCGCCTCTTCGGGTGGATCAGTGAGGCTCGTGACATTCGTGCTGGCCGTCGCAATCGTCGTGACGACGTTGCGAGCCGTGGGAGCCGGTCTCGTCGTCGTGCGTGTGGCGTTACTCGCCGGATTCGCCCTTGCCGCCGCCCTGTCGTGGGTCAGTGCGACGAGTGGCTCCCTGGGCAACTCGGTGGGTGTGGCGCTCATCGCCTGCGTGGTCGTGATCGGTCCGCCCTTGCTGGTTCGGCGAGTGTTTCGACGGAGGCGATTCGGCGTCCAGGATGTCTTGGCGGCACTGTGCGCCTATCTCCAGGTGGCCTTGTTCTTCACCTACGTGTACACGGCGGTGGACCTGTTCAGCCGCGACCCGTTCTTCGCTCAGGGGGCCTCGACTGCGGCCAGCGACTACCTCTACTTCAGTTTCGTCACCATGCTCACCCTCGGCTACGGAGATCTCACTCCCGCCACAGATCTCGGCCGTGTGCTCATCATCGTCGAGACGCTGGTCGGCCAGATCTTCCTGGTGGTGCTGGTCGCCTACCTGGTGGGGTCGATGGTTGGCGGGGGCGGCCCCGTGGCCGAATCGCACGGCGATAGACCACCAGACGATGTCGGTGTCGCCTGACGGATCGCATCGTTCCGGTGGCGACAAGCTGTACGAGTTGCGGTTCGACCTGAACCGGGTGGCGTGGCGGATCACCTACTAATTCGCCGGCTCCGGTCGTCGGATCCGTGTTGCTGACGGTATTTCGCAAGCAGCGACAGAACGAGCGGGCAGAGGTCCAGAAGGCCCGTGAGGTGATGGCTCGATGCGTGGCCGAGGGTCACACGGTTGAGGAGGACGACGGATGACTCGCAAGACAATCGACGATCTCAAGAAGCAGCGGCTCGACGCGATGTCCGCGGAAGAGCGCGCCGTCTTCGACGAGGAGTACGCCACCGTCAAGCTGGCACTCGAGGTGGGCGAGAAGATCCGGGATGCGCGGGAGGCAGCCGGGCTGAGTCAGCGTGAGCTGGCAGCGCGGATGGGTACGAGTCAGGCGGCGGTAGCTCGCCTTGAGGCGGGCGGTGTCGGGGCAACGTTGACCACGCTCCAGAGAGTGGCGGCGGCTCTCGACCTGACCGTCACCGTGGACCTGGCGCCGGCCGTGTGAAGCCCTCGGTCAGGCGATTTCCTGTTTCCGCATGCACAGCACGGTCTGCGTGCAATCTCGGGTCGGCGCCGGCCGGACATGACGGATCCCACGAGGTCGCCGATGTTGCCCATTGATCGTCTGGCGAGCGACGTCGGCACTCGGATGTTCTGGGCCGCGCCTGGGCCACGCGAGAACGGGAATGGGTCGGAATCGGTGCGAACTGCTGAGAGTTGTCGCCACCCCGAGATCCGTTGGTTCTCCGAGCTCGTTCGGCGTTTCTGCAGGTCAGGTGGGTTGTCCGAATCGTCTTGATCCGCCCTCTCAAGCCGGTAACGCCAGTTCGAATCTGGTCGGGACTGCCATCCGAAACCCCCGGTCGCCGGGGGTTTCGGCCGTTTCCGGGTCGCCTGCTCCGCTCGTCGTCGCTGCTCCGAAGTCGTCGCCGTGCTGGCCGACAATGGTTAGACCTCAACCTGTCGGGCGACGAACAAGCTCCCTAACTCCGAGGACCGGATGACGCCGCCCTCCGGCTCAGAGCGAGCCTTGCGGAACGACCCATTCGTGTCGAGCACCGCCGACGGCGGCGATGCGCTCGAAGTCGCTGTCGTAGTGGAGCACGACGAGACTTGAGCGAAGGGCGGCGGCCGAGATGATCAGGTCTGGAATCGGGACGCGGTGTTGCCCGCGTCGAGCCAATTCGTGCTGGAGCTCCATGGCCGTAGCCATCACCTCGGGTGTGATGGGCGCCGAGTCGAGACTCCTGCGTTCTTCACGGATCTCCTCGTAGTCCGCGAGGTTTCTGCTGCTGTAGAGGACCTCGAGGTCGACGATTGCACACGTGGCGAGGTCTCCATCCTCGAGAAGCGGCCGCAGTCTTGTTTCCACCGTCGGCATCGGGAACCGGGCGAGGGCGCTCTTGTCGACTAGGTACCGAGCGGTCAACGCCACGCGCCGGCCATGACCTGCGGGTCATCGAGATCGAGGCCATCCATCGTCGCGAGACGGTCGGCATGGCGACGTCGCCTGGCCGCCAGCACGACCTCCTCCAGGGACCGGTTCACAGCTTCCTTCATAGTTGCGGCCCCCAGGATCCGGGTGGCCTCGTCCAGCAATGCATCGTCGATGTCGACCAATCGCTTAGCCATGACAGGAGTATATCCGAGTCTGACCGTGTGGTATATAGTAGTGTTTGATCGCCAGAGCGTGGTGGCGCCCCGACGTGGTGTCTGGGCGTCGCCACTGCCGACGCCCATGCCGCGCAACCGCCTGCACCGCGCTGAGCTCGTTCCTACTCAGCGCTCCAGCAGTGCATCAACGATGTCTCCGTCGGTGCCGCCGATCAGGCCGGCGAACGAGCCTTCCTCGAAGATCGGCCGACCGCCCTCGATGATTGCCCGATGGGTCTTCCTCGCCAGCGCCGAACCGAGTGACACTCTGGCGACGCCGGCATCGCCGAACTCGGCAAGCGAATGATGCTGGAGGCGTCCCACCGCCAGCACGTTGACCGGCACGTCGACCGATTCACACACCCGTCGAACCGCCTCGAGGTCGGGGAGCACCGGGATGTACACGCCGTTCGCCCCGGCGGCCGCGAATGCCTGCACCCGGGCGATGGCCTCATCCAGGTCGTACGTCCCGAGCATCACGCCGTCCGCCCGGGCCACCAGGAAGAAGTCGTCGTCCGCCGCCCGCGCTGCCGTGACCGCCGCCTCGATCCGGCGGACCGCTTCCTGACGGGTGTAGGGCGTGATCTCGGGGAGGGCGGTGTCCTCGATGCAGCATCCTGCCAGTCCGGCGTCCGCCGCCGCCACGACCGTGGCGACCACGTCGGCAGCCGAGGGGCCGTAGCCGTTCTCGAGGTCGGCAGACACCGGGATCGCCACCGCTTGTCCGAGATCTGCGGCGTGGGTGATGGCGTCGTCGCGGCTCACATGACCGCCGTCCGGAAGGCCGAGAGTGAAGGCGTGGGCTGCAGACGACGTTCCGATGGCACGGGCGCCCATCGCTTCCAGCATTCGGGCCGAGCCACGGTCCCAGGCGTTGGCGAGCACAAACGGGTTCCCGGGCTGGTGAAAACGGCGAAACTCTGCTGCAGCGCTCATCGCCCCGACCCTACCCGGCGACGCCGCCTCCCGGTTGGACGGGATCTCGGTACAAGCGGTAACCGACGAGCCGGCCTTCGACCCATTGATGCAGGACCACCGCCTCGATCGAGACGCCGTCGGGTCGGTCGATCGTGATCTCCATGACCACGTCGTCGCCTACGTCGAGCAAGCGTCTGACGCGCAGGGTCGCCCCCACCGCTTCCCAGTCCGTCCGATACCGGGCGATGACCCGGTCGGCGCCGTCGAGTGCCACCGGGCCGGGACGGATGTAGGTGAAGTCGTCGGCGAGCATCGCCCCCATGGTCTCGCTGTCGCGGCGGTTGTAGGCGTCGAGGAATGCGCGGGACAGCTCGGCGGGAGTCATGGGCGGGCATGTTCCCACCGGAGCCGGGTAAAGGAAAGCGGCGCACTGGCCGCCCCGGCCGAGATGTACGCTGATGGCATCGGGCGGCACCCCGTCGCCCCAATACAGGAGCGACCGCGGTGAGCGGGTGGCGCGTCGTCGTGGGTGTGGTTCTCATCTCGATCCAGGCGTGTGGCGGCGCCACCGTCGACACCGAACTCCCCGAGTTGGACCTGTTCGTGCAGCCGGTCCCCGATGCGCCCGATCCAGCCGACAGGGCCGGAGCGGCGGCCGCCTTCGTCGAATGCACCTATCCGCTTGGAAACGGCGGGTGGTCGTCCGACTTCGGCCCACCGCCGAGCGGTTCGAGCCCTGATGGCGGGCTGCAGGCGTTCGTCGACGAGGGCCTGTTCGGACTCCCCCCCGACGGATATGTGCCGTCGGGGCGAGACGGCGACAGGGTGTTATTCACGTACTCGGTTGCCGAGGTCCCCAAAGTGGCTGTGATCATCGCCGACGAAGCCGACGGGTGGCGGGCCGAGACGTTCGCCA
>JAOUGY010000454.1 GCA_029865445.1 Acidimicrobiia bacterium
CCATCGTGACGAGGGTTCCATCGTCATCGAGGGCGACGCCACGCACAACGATGCGTTGTTGGCAGCGGGACTTCACCGGGCCCGGGCATTGGTGGCATGTGTGACGAACGACGCCGACAACCTCGTCATCGTCCTGTCCGCCCGGGCCCTGGCCCCCGACCTGCACATCGTGTCTCGGGCTTCAGAAGCCGAGTGGGAGGACAAGCTTCGCCTCGCCGGAGCCGATCGGGTGGTGGCACCCCAGGTGGTCGGGAGCGAGCGATTGGCCGCCATGGCGGTCGAACGCAACCTCGCCGACATCTTCGACGTGGTGGTCGGCGGCCGAGCACTCGAGTTCGTCGTCGAAGAAGTCGTGGTGGCCACCGGGAGCCTGCTCATCGGTCAGGCCATCCGGGACACCAAGCTCAGGGAGACCAGCGGTGCGATGGTTCTCGCCGTCGAGGACCCGAGCCGCCAATTGCTCACAACCGCCACCCCCGGGCACGTGCTCGAGGAGGGCTCCACCGTGATCCTGGTGGGCACACCTGACCAGGTGGACGCCGCTGCCCACATGCTTCGGCCATGAAACCCGCCCCAAGAGTTTTCCACAGGGGTTGTTGACAACTGCGTGGCCGAATCGCTAGCTTGCCAAGCGGGCGGAATTACCATGATGTAACCCCCGGAGGTGGCATGTGACGATCGGCGTGAGCGACGAACTCGGGTATCGGGCACCGCAGGTGTGCCGGCTCGTGGGGATCACGTATCGACAATTGGACTATTGGGCCCGGACCGATCTCATGCGGCCGTCCCTTCAAGAGGCGACCGGATCGGGGTCGCAGCGGCTGTATACGTTCATCGACATCGTTCAGCTCAAGGTGATCAAGCGACTGCTAGATGCCGGCATGAGCCTCAAGAAGATCCGTTTCGCGGTCGAAATCCTCCGAGAGCAACTGGCGAGCGACCGGCCCCTCGCCGACGTCACGCTTCTGTCGGACGGCCAGACCATCTATGCCGCACACTCTCCCGACGAGCTCGTGGACGTGTTCCGCCGGGGCCAAGGGGTATTCGGTATCGCCGTCGGTCCGGTCGAAGCGGAACTGGCCGGACAGCTCCACGACCTGTTCCCCGAAGTGGGCGAACCCGTGCTCCGGGCGGAGGCGACCTGAGCGATCGGTCCGAAGCCGAGACGCCTCAGGCGTCCGAGATCCGTTTCGCCCACAACAGCGAGCGGCAGTTCGCGCTCCTCCTGGACTTCTACGGTATCGCCTGGGAATACGAGCCCAAGGCCTTTCCTCTGGCCCACGACAAATCGGGCGAACCGACGCAGTTCTTCACGCCGGATTTCTATCTTCCCGATGAGGACATGTACATCGAGATCACCACGATGAATCAGAAACTCGTCACGAAGAAGAACGCCAAGGTGCGCAGGCTTCGAGAGTTGCACCCATCCGTTGCCTGCAAGGTCTTGTACCAACGTGATTATCTCCATCTCGTGGTGAAGTACGGACTGGAACAGGCCGACAACCTCGACGAACACGCGGCGCCGACACGGATCCCAGGGCCGCCGAGAGTCGTGCGGCTCGACGAACGCGGAGCGATTGCGCGATGACCGAACGGTCTGCAATCCACGAATCCCACGCCGATCTAGGCGCCCGATTCGTCGATTTCGGCGGCTGGGAGATGCCAGTCCAGTACAGCTCGGTGCTCGACGAACACAACGCCGTGCGGTCCTCTGTAGGGGTATTCGATGTCTCCCATCTCGGACGGTTCTCGTGGCAGGGACCGGACGCCGTCGATGCTCTGTCGCAGGCATTCTGCAACGACATCGCCCGACTGCAACCCGGTCGAACCCAATACACGATGGCTCTCGACCAGTCCGGTGGGATCCTCGACGACATCATCCTGTGGCGGTGGAGCGAGAGCCTCATCTGGGTGCTGCCCAACGCCGCCAATTCTGACTCCATCACGCAGATCTGCCTGGACCTGGCTCCCGGCGCGACTGCCGTCGACCTGCGGCCGATGACCACGTCGCTGGCGATCCAGGGGCCCGAAGCACCCGCCCTTCTGGAGCGCTTGTTCGGCGTCGCCCCGAAACGAGGGACCATTCACCACGTGGACCTCGACGGCGCCGAGGTGTGGGTTGCCGGGACCGGCTACACGGGTGAACGTGGGGGAGAGGTGGTGGTCGCGAACGAGTCCGCCGCCCTCGTGTTCGCCGCTGTTGTCGAAGCCGGAGCAGTCCCTGCAGGTCTTGGAGCCCGCGACACTCTCCGCCTAGAAGCTGCTCTCCCCCTGTGGGGCCAGGACCTCGACGCGTCCATCACGCCGCTCGAAGCCGGCCTCGATTTCGCCGTGTCCTTCGATCACGAATTCACCGGAAAGGCTGCGCTCGAGGCTCAGGTCGCCGATGGAGTCGCCAAACACCGAGTGCTGTTCGAGACAGAGGGCCGCCTCATACCACGGCACGGATACCGTGTCAGGGCCGACGTCCGGGAAGGCTGGGTCTCCAGCGGCAACTTCTCGCCGACGCTCGGCCATGGGATCGGCATGGCCTACATCGACGGGCCACCGGCAGGTGATCTCGACCTGGAGGTCGAGATCCGGCGCGAATGGCACCGGGCGCGCATCGTCGACCGCTTCCTCGACCGCTGACGCTCTGGCCGTGGGACGACACGGCGTCACCACTCGATGATCCGTCACCCGACGCCGACGTGGCTCCGCTGCGTCGTTGGCGGCCGGGCTCGGAGTCGTTCGACGGCCTCCATCCCGTATGATCCGGCCCGAAGCGCTTCGAGCGCACGTCGCACATCAGGAGCAACCCCATGTCAGCCCTCAGCGACC
>JAOUGY010000132.1 GCA_029865445.1 Acidimicrobiia bacterium
TTGGGTCCGGCGACGATCGTGAACACGATTTCGCATTCGGCGAGTTCGGCAGGGGTGTCGACGATCTTGGCTCCAAGATCCGCCAACGGTTCTGCTTTGGCCCGGGTCCGGTTGTAGACCCAGACGTCCACGCCGGCCGCCAAGAGCCTCGACACGAGCTCGTATCCCATTCGACCGGTTCCGATCCAGCCGACCCGGTGCGGGTACCCCTCGTCGCCCACGCTCTCTCCTTCGCTGCAGGTGCAATCGATTGTATTGTGGAAGGGCCCGGGTCCCGTGTCAAGCAGCACCGGTGCGGGTATCGTGCGGCCGTGCCCGTCGTACAGCTCTTCGTGACATGCCTCGTCGACGGATTCGCCCCGTCGGTGGGATGGGCAACCACATCCGTCCTCGAGGGTGCCGGTCAGACCGTGGAGTTTCCGGCGAGTCAGACCTGTTGTGGTCAGCCCGCACTCAACAGCGGGCTCGTCCCTGATGCGAGACGGATGGCCAAACGACTCGTGCGGACGCTCGACGCCACCTCCGGCCCCATTGTGGTTCCGTCGGGATCATGCGCGGACATGATCACTCACCACGTACCCGGATTGCTCGCCGATACCCCGCTCGGCCCGGCGGCGCTGAGGGTCGCACGTCGAACTCGAGAGCTGAGCCAGTTCCTCGCAGACGATCTCGGCCTCGACGATGTGGGTGCATCCTGCGAAGGCTGCGTCGGCGCGTATCACCCGTCCTGTCACGGGATGCGCAACCTCGGTGTGCGCGAGCAGCCCGAACGTCTCCTCGACGCCGTTGCGGGTTTCGAGCGAAAGACCCCTGCCGAGGCCGATCAGTGTTGTGGGTTCGGGGGGCTCTTCTCGATCGAGATGCCCGCGGTGTCGAACGCCATACTCGAATCGAAGTTGGACGCCTTGGAGGAGACCGGGGCGGAAGTGGTCGTCGGGACGGACATGAGTTGCCTCATCCACATCGAGGGTGGGCTCCGACGTCGTGGGTCCGAGATGCGCGTCATGCACCTCGCCGAGGTGCTGGCTTCGCCATGAAACCCGAGCGCAGTCCGTGAGCGAGCCGGTCACGTTTCTCGGTCGAGCAGGCCCGGCGGTGGGCACTCCGAGCGCAATCGCCAACCGGGCCGGAGCCCGACGTTTTACGCAGCTGCGAACGGACGCGGCTGCCCGCTACGCCCCGTTCGATGCGATGCGCGACCGGGCCCGCGCGATCCGGCTCCACACGCTTGCCAACCTGGGCGGCTATCTCAGGCAGTTCGCCGATTCGGTGGAGGCGGCCGGTGGTCGCGTTTACTTCGCGGCGGACGCCGCCGAGGCGCGTTCGATCATTCTCGGGATCGCCAGGGACGTCGACGCCCGGAAGATCATCAAGTCGAAGTCGATGGTGTCCGAGGAGATCCACCTCAACGACGCACTCGAAGCCGACGGGCGGGAGGTCGTCGAGACCGATCTCGGCGAGTTCATCATCCAGCTCGCCGGTGAGGCTCCGTCGCACATCATCGCCCCCGCCATCCACATGACCGCTGCCAACATCGGACGGCTGTTCGAGCGGCGACTCGGGATCGACTACACCGACGACGCGGACGAGCTGAACCGTTTTGCCCGTGCCCATCTGCGACGTGTGTTTCTCGAGGCGGACATGGGTATCTCGGGGGTCAACTTCGGCGTGGCCGAATCCGGTTCGATATGCACCGTGACCAATGAGGGCAATGGGAGATTGACCACCACTGCGCCTCGGGTGCACGTGGCGCTCATGGGGATGGAACGGCTCGTTCCCACCACCGCCGATCTGGTGCAGATGATCGAGGTGCTGGCTCGGAGCGGGACCGGACAGAACCTCAGCGCCTACACCAACATCGTCACGGGCCCCCGGCGCGACGGCGACCCGGATGGGCCGGACGAGCTGCACGTGGTCATCCTCGACAACGGCCGGTCCCGAGCGCTGGCCGGACCGAATGCCGAGATCCTCGCGTGCATCCGGTGTGGTGCCTGCCTCAATGCGTGTCCGGTGTATCGAGCCGTCGGGGGTCACGCCTACGGCGCGGTCTATCCGGGGCCCATCGGTGCGGTTCTCAACCCTGCCCTCGATGGTGTGGACCCGTGGAGCGACCTGCCGTTCGCTTCCACGCTGTGCGGAGCGTGTACCGAGGTATGCCCGGTCAGGATCGACATCCCCCGGATGCTGTTGGGGCTTCGACAGGAGGCGATGGAGTCCGGCGTTGGATTCGGCTGGATCCGACCAGGGATGTCCGCGTATGCGAGGGCAGCCGAACACCCGGTGCTGTGGAGGGCATTCCTGGCGCTCGGGGGCATCGTGGCCCGGACCATAGGTCGCCGGGGGCATCTGGAACGGCTGCCCTTTCACGCATCGCGTTGGACACAACACCGATCCCTGCGGGCGCCGGCGCCCGAGAGCTTTCGCGCATCGTGGAGGAGGCGGCGTGGATAGGGAGACATTCCTCTCCCGGGTCGACGCGGCGACGCAGAGTGCCCAGATTCCCGGAGTCCCGTCGGCCACCGGGTTGCTCGTCCCCGAACTCGGGGGTGGCGACCTGGTCGAATTGTTCCGTGCGGCCGCCGAGGGTGTCGGCGTGGAGTTCATCGACGATTCGGAGTTGGCATCCGTGGCGGCGGCGCATGCCGCGACGAGTTTTCTGGCGTGGGACGGTCCAGAGATCCCTGCGCCTGATGTCGGGTCACGACTCGTCGCGGCCGGACTACAGCCCGTTGATCCCCGGATCGGCGGTGATCGCCGTGCTCATCTAGCGGGATATCACGACGTGGTGCTGGGTGTCACCGGAGCCCACGCCGGATTCGCAGAAACCGGATCCGTGGTCGTGAGTTCGGGGGCCGGCAGGCCCCGAATGGCCTCACTGATCCCCGCCGTGCATGTGGTGTATCTCAAAGCCGTCGACATCCACCGCAGCCTCGCTCATTGGGCTGCGGCCGATCCGGGGTTCATGGCCGGCGCCACCAATGTGGTCTTCATCACCGGCGTCTCCCGAACCGGGGACATCGAGATGAAGCTCAACACCGGGGTTCATGGCCCGGGCCATCTCTACATGGTGATCCTGTGACCGGTGCGGTGGAGTCAGACCACCCGATTCCGGATCGTCCCGATGCCCGCGACCGTGCTCTCGACCACATCTCCAGGATGGAGGAACTCGGGTGGTGTGCGGCCCATTCCCACCCCCTCGGGTGTCCCCGACAGCAAGACGTCCCCCGGAAGGAGGGTCAGACCCCGGCTCAACTCGGCGAGCAGCCTGGCCACGGTGAAGATCATCGTCGAGGTGTTCGAAGTCTGTTTGACGGCGCCGTTCACAGAGCAGCTGATGTCGAGGCCTTGCGGGTCGGCGATGTCGCCTGCATCGACCAGCCACGGTCCGATGGGGCACGTTCCGTCGAGGCTCTTGCCTCGGAACCATTGTCCGCCGTGTGCATGCTGGACGTCGCGGCCGGTCATGTCCTGGGCCACGGCGTAGGCAGCGACGGCCGACAGAGCGTCGGATTCGCTGAGGTCGACACACCGGCGGCCGATGATCACTGCCATCTCGACTTCCCAATCGAGTTTCTCGGTGAGTCCGACATGCGACGGGATGTCGTCGAAGGGCCCGATGACAGTGCCGGTCGCCTTGGTGAAGAAGTTCGGCCGGTCGGGAAGCGGGCGCTCTCCGTGAACAACCTCGCCTTCTTTGAAGTGCGGCAGGTAGTTCCAACCGACGCAGAAGATGTTGCGCACCGGGTCGATGGGGGCCAGCAGGGTCACGTCGGCCAGAGGGATGGGATCCCCTGTTGCGTCGGTGCCGTCGAGGATGGCGGAGAGGGGGCTCGAAGCGGCAACGGGTACCACCTGGTCGCCTTCCACCCGCCCCGTCGAAACAGATCCGGCATGGCGAAATCGTGCCCATTTCATCGGCGTGGCTCCTGGTCTGGTGGGTGCACTCTACTCACTCGACAACTCGCGACTGCAATCGATTGTATAAGGTGAGGTTCGTGGAGAGCGGGACCTACGATCTGGTGGTCATCGGGGCGACCCCGACGGGTCTCTCCATTGCCTCGCATGCCCAGCGGCGGGGTCTCGACCGTGTGCTCGTCCTCGAAGCCGGCCAGGCCTCGGTCCCGCAGGCGGCGGTCGGCAGGTACGGGCTGTCGGTTCGATACCAGTTTTCCGTGGACAACGTCCGCGAGCTGGATGATTCGGTGGTCGTCGAATCGGCGGAAGAGAGCCTCAGGAGCCGGCTCGTCGTTCGCATGGTCTCGAGCGCGGGCGAAGGTCCACCCTTCCCGTCGGCGCCGAGCCTGGCAGAGCGATTCCACTCCTCGCCGTCCGGGTTCGTCCCCACCGACCAGGACGTTCTGGTGGTGGGGTTCGGCGACGATGTCGTGTCAGCTGCCGTCACGCTCCTGGAGTCGGGGGCACGCGTCGTCGTTGCATACGCCGGCTCTCACTCGGATCTCTCCCGTGTGGCCCGCGAGGAACTCGCCGAACTCGAGATCGCCCGCCGGATCACCGTTCTCTGGCACTCGGTCCCCGACCTGATCGACGACGTCGACGGGTACCCGATGGCCTTCTTCGACGACCGGCGCACCCCCGATCTCCAATTCGACCACGTCGTTGCGATCTACCCCGACGGATCGGTGTTGGGCGGTGCCTCCGGGCGCGTCTTCACCGTCGACTCGATGGCAACCCAACCCGATCCACTGGCGCCGGCGTCGGCGTGGGACACCATCGTCTCGGCGTGGGCCCACGAGTTGCCGCCGCCAAAGCCGGGTTGGCCGCGGCCCGCCACGACCCATGAGACCGAACAACTCCGCGTCCGGCATTACAACGCCACCATCACCCACTTCGATTTCAGTCACGAAGACCTGTGGGTCATCCGGGTCCGTCCCGATCAGCGCGATACCGTGCACCGACCCGGTCAATACGCGACGCTCGGGCTCGGGTATTGGGAGCCACGTGTCGACGGCGCCGACGAAGGTCTGTCCGACGAGCAACGGTCCAAGATGATCAGGAGGTCGTATTCGATCAGCTCGCGGATCTTCGATGAGCACGGATACCTGGTCGATGCCGGCGAGGAAGCCGAGGTCGAGTTCTACATCGTCCACGTTCGGCCGTCGGGCGATCGGATCCCTGCCCTCACGCCGCGGCTTGCGGGCAAGCGGGTGGGAGATCGCATCTACCTGGGCCCAAAGATCGCGGGCCGGTACACACTCGACCCGTTGACGGACCCGGAGGCGGACGTAGTTTTCCTCGCCACCGGTACCGGAGAGGCCCCCCACAACGCCATGATCACCGAGCTGTTCCGGAAAGGGCACCGTGGCAGGATCGTGTCGGCCGTGACGGTTCGGCGACTCATGGATCTGGGATACCTGGAACAACATAGAGCGCTCGAGCGGCACCACGCCAACTACGCCTACATCACCCTGCCCACGCGGGAACCGGGTGTGCCCAAACGCTATATCCAGGACCTGTTGAGGGACGGTGAGATGGAGGGTCTCCTCCAGCACGGACTCGACCCGCGGCGAACCCATGTGTTCTTGTGCGGGAACCCGGCGATGATCGGCCTCCCGGAGTGGGACGGAGGAACCCCCCACTTCCCGGACGACGAAGGAGTCGTAGGCATCCTCCACGAGCGGGGGTTTCAGATCGACCGCCGCGGCCACATCGGGACCGTCCACTACGAGGAATACTGGTGATCAGCCGCGGGGAATGAGTGCGAGCTGTCGGCTCTGAGCTACGAGCCGACCCTCGTCGTCCCACAGCTCGCCGTCCTCTTCCAAGAGCCCGCCGGTGATGAAACGGGTGCTGAACTGGCATCTCAGCCAACCTCCAGAGGGAACTGCTCGCAGGTGGGCAGTGAGTTCGAGTGTCGGCGTCCAGGCCACCGGCATTGCGGCGTTGAAGACCGTGGGAGGAAACACGTCGACCGCCAGGAGGAGCATGAACTCGTCGAGCTCGTCGGCGGGGAGTGGGCGCAGCCATCCGCGGAACAACGGGCGACCCGACGGGCGCCCTTCGCCGAAAGAGGCGTCCTCAGGATGGAGTCGGAGATCGACGTGAGCGGTGAGCGGCGGAGGCAGACCGGCCGCTGCGGGTTCGACTCGGACACAGTCCTCCGGCGGGGGCAACGCCGGCGGTTGGGCATCGACGCGGACGGGGCCGGCCAGGGACCTCAGGTCTCCGAAGCTGCCGGTGAGGATCGCCACCAGTCGGTCGCCCGAGGCGAGCTCCGCCCGCATCGTCGTGAATGCCCGCCCTGTCTTGATGGTGTCGACCGACACCGTCACCGGGCCGGCGGTGCCCGGCGACAAGAAGTGCGCCGTGAGGGTCACGGGCTGGCGCCCCGATTCGGCCGCCATGGCCCGGGCGGCGATGGCCATCAGGTAGCCGCCATTGGCGTTGCCCATCACAGCCCAATCGGGCGACAGATCCGCCGTCCACGTACCGTTCGATCGTTGGACCGCGCTGGCGACCGAGAAGCTCATCGCCGTTGTTTACCACCTCCGGCTGGAATCGGTCCGCTGGTAGGTTGTCGGGCGTATGTCGCTTCGTCTGGGAATGCTCGAGGTGAACACCCCTGTCGTCCTGGCGCCGATGGCGGGTGTCACGAACGCGCCCTTTCGCCGTCTGTGCCGTGAGCTCGGTGGTGACCGGGCGAGTCTGTACGTGTGCGAGATGGTGGGAGCGAGGAGCCTGGTTTCCGGGGACGAGAAGACCCGGATGCTCGCCCGTTTCCCCGCCGGCGAGTCTCCTCGTTCCATCCAGCTGTATGGGACGGACCACGGCGCCGTCGGAGAAGCCGTGGCGTATCTCGTCCAGACCGAAGGAGCCGATCACATCGACCTCAACTTCGGATGCCCGGTCCCGAAGGTGACGAGGAATGGTGGGGGAGCCGCCTTGCCTTGGCGTCGCGATCGTCTCCGGTCGATCGTGGCGGCCGCCGTCGCAAACGCCGGGGACACTCCCATCACCATCAAGATCCGAACCGGGATCGACAAAGATCATCCGACCTTTCTGGATGCGGGTCGGATTGCCGAGGAGGAAGGCGCTGCGGCCGTGGCCCTGCACGCCAGGACGGCATACCAGCTCTACTCGGGCAAGGCGGACTGGTCCAAGATCAGGTTGCTCAAGGAGGCGGTCCGCTCCATCCCCGTCCTCGGGAATGGGGACATCTGGGAGGCCGCTGACGCGGTGCGCATGATGGACGAGACGGGTTGTGACGGGGTCGTGGTGGGGAGAGGATGCCTCGGCCGACCCTGGTTGTTCGGCGATCTCTCGGCGACGCTCGGCGGCAAGCCTCGGAATTCGGTTCCCCGTCTGGAGTTCGTCGTCGACGTCATGGTCCGGCATGCCGAGTTGCTGTGCGACTGGTTCGGCGACTTCACGGGTATTCGGACATTCCGGAAGCACACCGGGTGGTATCTCAAGGGGTATCCGGCCGGGCCCGAACTGCGGGCGGCGCTGGCGTCGGTCGAGGGCGTCGATCAACTTCGGGAGTTGACGCGCCGGTTGGACGGGGCGGCCCTTCCCCACGAAGGGTCGACGCGGATGACGAGAGGGCACTCTCGAGGTCCCCGGCAGGTGAAGCTCCCGCACGGATACCTTGCCGGGCTGTGGGATCTCGACGTGTTGGACGAGGTGGCCGTCTCAGGCGGATGACCTGAGGGTGTTGGCGACGAGCGCCGCCACCGATCTCGCCGTCTCCTCGCTCGCGTCGATTCCGTCGGGGCGGGTGATCCAGGATCGGAGAGGCATGAACGCCGCCAGAAACATGACCAGATGTCCCACGAGCAGCGGATCGTCGCACACCAGTTCGCCACGCTCGACCCCGGCAGTGATCGCCTCGGCGATGACTCGTGCGTACGCCCGTTCCGTGGCAGCGAGTTCCTCCCGGTGAGCGGCGTCGAGGTGGACCGTCTCCCGATAGAGGATCTGGACGTCTCGCGACCGTTCCCAGGATGCGGTGAGGACGGAGAAGATGAGCGTCTCGACGTCGGTGGCGCCATCCCAGACGTCCTCGAGGGGGGACGTCATCGAGCGATAGACCATCGACAGCACGTCGTCCTTGGACGAGATGTACTCGTAGAGCCCGCCCATGCTGAGGCCGGCCGAAGCGGCGATCTCACGGATCGACGTGCCGTGGAATCCTCGTTCCAGGAACAGGGCGAGGGCGCCCTGGGCTATCTCCCGTTCCCGACGCGTGGCTCGATCGTGATCTGCCGAGGTCACATTCGACCCGTCTGACGGCTTGCGGCCAACACGGCGGCGAGTCTACCGAGCGATCGCTCGGGATCGGGGTGGCTGTGCTCTCGAGCGGCGAGTGGTAGCGGAGGAGGCCCGCTTCGACCGCTAACTTCTCTTGTCATGGTCAGTGCCCGCCTGAGCCCGTTCGGCTCGACCGTCTTCACGACAATCACCGCGCGCGCCAGGGAAACCGGAGCGATCGACCTGGGGCAGGGGTACCCCAGTTGGGAGGGACCCGATTTCGTCAAGCGGGCTGCGGTCGCCGCGATCCTGGAGGCGTCGAATCAGTACCCGCCGTCGATGGGTGTCCCCGAATTGAGGCAGGCCATCGCGGATCGCTGGAGGCTCGACACCGGCGCCGAGATCGACCCGGTGGCCAACGTGACCGTCACCTCGGGTTGCACCGAGGCGCTGGCGGCGACGTTCCTCGGCACCTTCGACCCGGGTGACCGCATCGTCGTCTTCGAACCTGCATACGACGCCTACCCCGTGGGGTGTGCCCTCGCGGGAGCCCAGCCCGATTACGTGACCTTGCACCACCCTCATTTCGAGTTCGATCCGTCCGCCGTGCGGTCTGCCCTCGAAGCGGGCGCTCGGGCGATCCTCGTGAACACGCCCCACAACCCAACCGGCAAGGTCTTCACCATCGAGGAGATGAAGTTCATCGCCGATATGGCGATCGAGTACGACGCTCTCGTCATCACCGACGAGGTCTACGAACGAATGGTGTACGAGGGTGAGCACATCCGAATGGCGACCCTACCGGGAATGTGGGAACGAACGATCACGCTGTCGTCGATCGGGAAATCGTTCTCTCTCACCGGGTGGAAGACGGGCTGGGCGATCGCACCCGAACATCTGACATCCGCGGTCCGGGCCGCTCACCAATTCCTCACATTCACGACACCCAATCCGATGCAGCTTGGAGCAGCCGCGGCGTTGAGGGCACCGGCGGAGTACTACGAGGAGCTCTCCGCCGGCTACGCGGCCAAGAGGAACAAGCTGACCGATGGACTCGGGGAGGTGGGGTTCGGGGTCGTTGCGCCCCAGGGGGCCTACTACGTCCTTGCCGACCACACTTCGTTCGGGTTTCCCGACGATCTGGCTTTCGTCGACCATCTGATCACCGACGTGGGTGTCGCCGCCATCCCCCCTTCCTACTTCTATCACGTCAGCGAGGAGGGTCGGAGGCTGGTCCGGTTCGCGTTCTGCAAGGACGACGACACCTTGGACGCGGCTCTGGTGCGTTTACAGAAGCTGAGACGGCCTTGAGGGGACCCGTGCACGGGTCCCCTCAAGCGGCCCCCCGGGTTGGGTCTCGCGACACCCCGACGCGACACCCTGGCCCCCTTCTTGCCCGGGGCGGGTTGCCCCACCCCCGCGCCGAGCTCCCCTGATAGAGCATCCCGACGTCCCTCAAATACACAAACCTCGGTGTTGTCCCCTTGGGGGAAGGTCCCTGCCGGGGGCATGCTCAACGCGGAACCACCCTGTGCGGTGAACAACCGAAAC
>JAOUGY010000455.1 GCA_029865445.1 Acidimicrobiia bacterium
CACCACCCGCGCTGGCTTCATCTCACGGAAGAGGGTCGGCTCACGGGCTTCAAGATACAAGGCGGGACGCTCGATGTCCTGACCCGCGTGGAGCCGGTGCCCGACTCCGAGTCCTCCGCTGCCCTGCTGAGGGCCTTCCAACGTCTCGGTGAGGCGATGGCCGAGAGCGGGCTCCCGATGGAACTCGAACCCGTGTTGTTCGAACTGGCGGCGGCCGGCGATCGGCGGCTGTTCTCCGGGGTGATGCCTCCGGTGACGCATCTGCTCGAGGTCGCCGGACTGGAGCACGAGAACATGCTGATCGTCCCCGCCGGTTTCGACTGGGACGCCTGGCTGAGCGCCCAAGCCGAGGAGTTCGAGGCCTAGAGGGAGGGGCCCTCGCTTCGCTCGGGCCGCACTGGGTAGTGGGTACCCGGTACCGGGTACCTGAGTCCCCCGTCTGCCGCCTCGCCCCCTCGCCGACTGGAGACTGGAGACTGGCAAGTCACCAGTTGGCGGCGATGTATTTCGTCTCGAGGAATTCCATCACGCCCTCGTGGGAACCTTCCCGGCCTTGGCCGGACTGCTTCACGCCGCCGAAGGGCGCGGCGGGATCGGAGATGAGGCCCCGGTTCACGCCGACCATGCCGGCTTCGATTGCCTCGGCCACCCGCATCCCCCGAGCCAGGTCACCCGTGTACAGGTAGCTCGCCAGTCCGTAGATGGTGTCGTTGGCCAATGCGACCGCCTCGTCCTCGGTGGCGAAGGTGACGACGGGGGCGATGGGACCGAAGACCTCCGTCGAAAGGATGGGGTCGTCGCGGCGCACGTCGGCGAGGACCGTAGGCTCGAAGAAGAACCCGGGGCGATCCGGCCGGCGGCCACCCACTCGGACTTGCGAACCGTGACCGGTCGACCCTTCGACGATCTCGGTCATGTCGAGGGCGGCGCGTTCGTTGATGACCGGTCCCAGGGTCACGCCGCTCTCCATTCCGGGGCCCACTTTCATGGCGTTCATGGCGGCCGACAGCTTCTCCGTGAAGCCCGCGGCCACAGCCTCGTGGACGAAGATCCGGTTGGCTGCGATGCACGACTGACCGCCGTTGCGCATCTTTGCGATCATGCAACCGTCGACTGCGGCGTCGATGTCGGCGTCCTCGAACACCAGGAACGGGGCGTTTCCGCCCAGCTCCATCGACGCCCGGACGACCCGTTTGGCGGTCTGTTCGAGGAGGCCACGCCCGACCTCGGTGGAGCCGGTGAACGAGAGATTGCGTACCCGATCGTCGGCGAGCATCGCCGACACAACCTCGCCCGATCGTCGTGACGGCAGCACGTTGAGAACACCTTTGGGGAGCCCGGCCTCTTCGAGAATCTGCGCCACTGCCAGTGCCGTGAGCGGAGTGTCTGAGGCGGGCTTGAGGATCATCGTGCAGCCCGCAGCCACAGCCGGGCCGATCTTTCTGGTGGCCATGGCGGCAGGGAAGTTCCACGGCGTGATGAGGAGCGATACCCCTATCGGCTGATGCACCGCGATGATGCGTTTGTCTCCACCGGGAGCGGTGTTGATGTACCCGATGTTCCTCACCGCTTCTTCGGAGAACCACCGGAAGAACTCGGCCGCATATACGGCTTCGGCGCGGGCCTCGACGTAGGCCTTGCCCATTTCGGCCACGATCAAGCCTGCGATCTCGTCGGCCCGGGCATTCATGATCTCGAACGCTTTGCGCAGGATTTCGGCCCGTTGGCGGGGCGGCATCGCCGCAAACGGACCCGCCGCCTCGGCGGCCGCGTCGACCGCCGCCAGCGCGTCGTCCTTGGAGCCGCTCGGCACCGTTGCGATCTCGCCACCGGTGGAGGGGTCGAGGACCGAGATTTCGGCGCCATCGGAGGCTTCGCGCCACTCGCCGTCGATCACGAGGTTGGTCTTGCCGGTGTGCTTGAGTTGGTCGAGCAGCGTCATGGCGTCACATTAGAGGCCGTGCGACCCGCGATCACAGTCCGTCGGAGACCTCTCGGTTCTCCGACGTGAGCTCGAGCCCGGCGCCAGTAGCCGCCTTGGTGAGAAGCGCGGCAAAGTCCTGGGGCGTGTACCCCTGACCCATGCCCTCGATCACGATTTGATGGACCAGCGCGGACACCGGGAGCGGCACGTCGAGTTCTCGTCCTGCCGACAAACCCAACTCGAAATCCTTGCGGAGCAGGTCCCAGGTGAACGTCGGGGTGTAGTCGAGATTGACGTAGGCGGGAGTCTTGTATCGCGTGAAGACCGATCCCATCACGCTGTCGTTCAGGAATTCGAGGTAGTCGCCTCGTGAAACCCCGGCAGCCTCCATGAGCACACAGGTTTCCGCCATCACCTGGGCAACGATTCCCAGCATCAGGTTGTGGCAGATCTTGACGAGGCGGGCTTCGTCGGCTTCGCCCACGTAGGTGACCTTCTTGCCGAACAATTCGATGTACGCCTTCGCCTCCTGCCAGGCGTCGTTCGGGCCGGAGACGGCGACCGTGAGGTTGCCGGACTTCACGACCTTCGGGTTGCCGCTGACAGGGGACGCCAGGATTGCGACCCCGAGTTCCGCCGCCTGTGCGCGGAGCTCCGCGGAAGTGCCGGGATCGATCGTCGTCACGTCGACGAGGATCCGTGGGCGGGCGTTGGTGCGGGTCAGCACGCCGTTCTCTCCCATCGTCACCGCCATGACGTCCTTGGGTCCGGCGACGATCGTGAACACGATTTCGCATTCGGCGAGTTCGGCAGGGGTGTCGACGATCTTGGCTCCAAGATCCGCCAACGGTTCTGCTTTGGCCCGGGTCCGGTTGTAG
>JAOUGY010000133.1 GCA_029865445.1 Acidimicrobiia bacterium
TCGGTCAAGGACCTGGCCGATCAGGCGGAGACCGGCCCGGCCACCGTCATCATCGCCGGCATCGCACTCGGAAAGGTGTCGGCGGCCTACTCGGTGGTGGTCACCGTAGCCGGTATCGGTGCGGCCTACTGGGCGGGCGGATGGGCGCTTGGAGAAAACGGCGGCATCTACGGTGTCGCAATCGCCGCCATCGGTGTCCTCGCCACCCTCGGCATCACGATCTCGGTGGATGCGTACGGTCCGATCGCCGACAACGCGGGTGGTATCGCCGAGATGGCGCACCTTCCCGCCGAAGTGCGGGAGACCACCGACGCCCTCGACTCGCTCGGGAACACGACAGCGGCCATCGCCAAGGGTTTTGCGATCGGCTCGGCGGCGGTGACTGCGCTTGCGCTGTTCTCGACCTTCATTCAGGCCGTGGGAAGCGCTGCCGACCTGAAGGGCGTCGAGAACCCCCTCGCACAGGGAATCGACATCGCCGACGTCAGAACCACGATGGGACTCTTCCTCGGAGCCGCTTTCCCGTTCCTCTTTGCTGCGCTCACGATGAAAGCCGTGGGCCGGGCGGCCTTCACCATGATCGAAGAAGTGCGGCGCCAGTTCCGGGAGATCCCCGGACTACGCGAGGGCCGCGAGGACGCGGTCCCCGAGTACGCCAAGTGCGTCGACATCGCCACTGCGGGTGCCCTGCGCGAGATGGTGGTTCCGGGCCTGCTGGCGATAGCACTGCCCTTGATCATCGGATTCATCGACGTGGAGGCGCTCGGTGGTTTCCTCGCCGGCGCTCTCGTGACAGGGTTCCTGCTGGCGATCTACATGGCGAACGCGGGTGGTGCTTGGGACAACGCCAAGAAATACATCGAAACCGGTCAGCACGGCGGCAAAGGTTCCGATCCTCACAAGGCCGCGGTCATCGGCGACACCGTTGGCGATCCGTTCAAGGACACCTCGGGTCCGGCGATGAACATCGTCATCAAGGTCATGACGATCGTCTCACTGATCTTCGCTTCGGCCTTCATCGGCTGATCTCGAGAGTCGGCGGGGTAGAGCGAGGACTCACCCCGCCGACTCGCGTTCGGCCTCTGCCCGGTTGTCCGGCACCGGAACGTATCCTTCCTGGTTCATGTCCATCCGAATCACCTTGGTCAGGCACGGTCGGTCTGAGGCCAATGAGGCGAACCTGTGGCAGGGGCAGGGCAATGCGGCGCTGTCCGAGCAAGGGCGCTCCCAAGTCTCATCACTGTCCCGGCGCATCGGGCGCCGCCATTTCGACCTTGTTGTCTCGAGTGACCTGGACCGGGCTTCCGACACCGCCCGGGCCGTCTCCGAGGAACCGGAGATAGACAAGGCGTGGCGAGAGATGGACCTCGGGACCTGGGAGGGGAGGAGCTTCTCAGAGGTGGCTGCCCTCCACCCCGACCTCCTCGAGGCTATTCGCAACGGTGATGCGCTGGCGTTTGGCGAGACCGGAGAGACCCTTGGAGAGTTCGAGCGACGAGCGCTGGACGCTCTGGATGGCCTCGTCGACCGCCTCGACGATGGTGAGAGTGCCCTGGTCGCCACTCACGGTGGGGTCATCGATGCGATCGTCGGCAGGTACCTGGGCCGGGTCGATGGCCGGAGGACCGTCCCCATCACCACCAACACCGCCCTTACGGTCCTCGAAGGCCGGCCCGGCTCGCTCAAGCTCGCCGTTTTCAACGACGCCACCCATCTGGGCATCGATGTGGGGTATCTCGGTCGTATGCGGGAGGCCGAGACTCCGATTCTGGCGTTCGTCCGGCACGGGATCACGGCGGCAAACAAGGAGGGCCGCATCCAGGGTCGAATGTGCTGGGGCCTCGACGAGGAAGGGTTTGCGCAGGCGTCGGCGCTCGCCGACTGGTACCCGCGACCAGATCGGGTGCTCAGCTCTCCGTCGCAGCGGGCCGTGGAGACCGCGTCGGCGTTTGGGACCCTGGTCGAACACGTTCCCGACGTGGTCGAGATGTCGTTTGGATCGTGGGAGGGTCTCCGACGCGAGGATCTTCCGGAGGACACAGCGCAGGCGTTCCGTGACGATCTACCCCGCGGAGAGACCGGCGAGACCTTTGTGGACGTCGTGGCGAGGATGGGGAGATTCCTGTCCGCCGCCCAGCCCGAGGATCGGACTGTCGTCGTGTCGCATGGAGCCGCGATCCGGGCCGCAATCGCCTCGATCGTCGAACGTGGCAACGACCTGAACCGTGACCTCGCCGTGGCCCGCAACAGCTCCGTCACCCACGTGGCCTTCACCCCCGACGGTCCTATCCTGGCCGACTACTCGCTGGCTCCCCATCTGGAGGACGATTGAGCACCAACTACACCTCCCGGCGTTACGCGATGGTGAACCGGTGGGACCCACGGCACGAGGTCACGGTGCGTCGCCATCTCGATCCCCGACCGGGCGAGCGCATCCTCGAGGTTGGATGCGGGCGCGGCCATCTCACGAAACTGCTCGAAGGTATCGGCGTGGACGTGATTGGGATCGACGCCAATCCCGAAGCATCCGAGCTCGCCGGTTCCGAGCGCGTCAAGCACATGTACGCGGAGTCGCTGACGTTCGACGACGATTCGTTCGACAAGATCGTGTCGGTTCATGCCATCGAACACATTCCCCAGCTCGAGCAGGCGCTCGGAGAGATGGCTCGGGTCCTGAAACCGGGTGGCCGGGCGCTCTTCGTCTATCCGGCGGAGCCGATCCAGGGAATCTGGGCCGTCCCGACGGCGGTGATCCTCCACGGCAACCCGTTGAAGGCGCGACAGGTTCACTGCCAGTGGCTTTGGCCGCGCAAGGTCCGGGCGATGACAGAACCCCAGGGGTTCCGCCACATCCATTCCGAGTTCAACCTGCTGTCGAGCCCGCAATTCGTGACGGTGCTCGAACGTCTCTGAGGTGCGGCTTCACACGTCTCCGAGGAGCGGAGCGAAGAACCCCACCGCGAATTCG
The DNA here is from genome assembly GCA_029865445.1 of Acidimicrobiia bacterium. Taxonomy (GTDB): domain Bacteria; phylum Actinomycetota; class Acidimicrobiia; order Spongiisociales; family ZC4RG35; genus JAOUGY01. Next base: position 2,969 of record JAOUGY010000133.1, read on the forward strand.
ATGGCGTCGTCGATGGTGAACACTCCGGCCGACGATCGGTCCGGACCGCGCCACGCCTCGGCCTCTTCGGTCCCGGCGAGGAACACCATGTCTCGACACATCGACGTCGCGGCGTGGCCGGTCGGGTCTTGCCAGCGGATGCCGACGAGCGCCGAGCCGGGATCTGCCGACAAGAGGCGGTCCCCGTCCTGTTCGATCTGGATGCTCGTCTCCTTCAGTGCACACGATGATCGGATCGTGGTTCTCGTCCAGAAGACTGGAGCGATCGCCAGGGCGTCGAGCGAACACATCGCGTAGGTGTGGGTCGTGGGCAGTTCCACCAGGTGTTTCGTAGGCGCCACGCTGAACGGATACGCGCCGACCACGACCGCGTCCGCTCCGAGAACGACGAGGTCCGAGGCAGCCAGTTCTCGAGCGTCGGTCGGGTCGACGCGGGGCGGTCTTCCGGTTCTGGCGAACTCGCTGAGGATGTCGCGATGCAATCTGGCGAGTCGGGGGTCGAGCGACCTCTGCCGCGATGTGAGTGGGAGGTGTTGGTTGAGGCGGTCGACCGCCTTGGTGATCTGCACCGAACCAGTCTGGTCGATCCCGGTGGGAGGTGAGATGCTCGGCTTTCTCAGACTCAGCGGGGATACTGGGTCCAGTCGATGATCAAGGAGTGGAGCAATTGTCTCGCGCCTACGTCCTGGACACATGTGTCGTTCTCGCCGATCCGCACGCGATGCTCCGGTTCGATGAGCATCAGGTGGTTCTGCCGCTCGTGGTGATCGAAGAGCTCGACCGCAAGAAGACTCGGATGGACGAGGTGGGCACCAATGCCCGATTGGCGATCCGGGCGTTGGAGGAGGCCGGCGCATCACGACCGGGTGGAATGCGTGAGCCTGTTCGGTTGCCGTCGGGAGGTTCGCTCAGGATCGAACTGAACGGTGTCGTGTCGGAGCGGCTCCCGAAGGCTCTGGACCCTCAGAGTCCCGATCACCGCATCCTCGCTACTTGTTTGAACCTCGCGGAGCAGGGCGAGGATCCGGTGCTGGTCACCAAAGACGCATCGTTGCGGATCAAGGGGGCTCAGCTGGGAGTGGAGGTTCAGGACTACCGGGCGGACACGGTGGATGTCTCCGAGTTCCGCACGGGTGTCGTAGAGGTCCCGACAACGGGCGATGAGATCGACCGGCTGTTCGCAGAGGGCAAAATCGAGCTCGCCGGCACGGATGCCGTCGTGAACGAGTTCGTTCTTCTCAAGGCCGGTGCATCGCGATCTGGTCTCGCCAGAGTCATCCAGACCGAGCCCCACGTCGTGGTCGAACGGGTGTCGGGGACACCACGCGCATTCGGCGTGGAACCGAAGAACGTACGTCAGACCGTGGCGCTCCATCACCTCCTGGACCCGGATATTCCTGCGGTTTCGATGATGGGCACTGCCGGATCGGGCAAGACGTTCCTGGCGCTCGCGGCTGGACTCGAGCAGGTGCTGGAGCAGGGCAGGTACCGGAAGGTGTCCGTCTACAGGCCCTTGGTGGCCGTTGGTCGGCAAGAGGTGGGATTCTTGCCCGGGGATCTCGACGAGAAGCTGGCGCCATGGATGGCCGCCGTCTACGACAACCTGCATGCGCTGTTCGGCGATGGCGGATCCGATGGGGCGCGCTCGGCCATCACAGAGCTGCTCGAACGAGACGAACTGGAGATGGCGGCCGTCACCTACCTGCGCGGAAGATCGATCACGGGTGAGTTCGTCATCATCGACGAGGCTCAGAACCTCGAGCTGCCGACGCTCAAGGTCATCCTCACCCGGCTCGCAAAGGACTCGAAAGTGGTCTTCTGCGGCGACCTGTCGCAGGTGGACAATCCCTACATATCGCCTTACGGAGGCATGGCGGCTTTGATCGAGAAGTTCCGGGGAACCTCGCTGTTCGGACATGTGGTCTTCGAGAAGTCGATCCGGAGCCCGCTGGCCGAGATGGCCGCCTCGATCCTCTGACGCGGTGTGATCCATGCCGAGGACTCGCAGATCGGCGGGCTGTATGTTGCGACATCCGGACGAACGCCGGGGTAGCGTGGCCGTCCCCGATCCGGAGGAGCCTCTGGGGTACTGCGTGCTCATCCCCGCCGAATCGAACCTCCCTCTCATGTACTACCTGGGTCGGATGGCCGAGGCGTCCGGACATGTCGTCGAGTTGGCGCTCGGTCCTGCGGACGCAACGGTGGTGATCGGATACGGAGAAGCTTGTCGTTACGTCGGTGCCGCTCCCGGCGTGTGGATCGCTCCGGACTTCCGGCGGCCGGAGGTGGCGGCAGCGTTCGCCGGCGCAACCGGCCCCGGACTGGTGGTTGGGAGTCTCGACGATCCGGGGTGGGACCGGGCCGCCGCGGCTCGCCTTCGGGAGTTCGAGGTGTTGACGATTCCCGGAGTCGATCAGCGTCTCGAAGCTGCCGGCGACCCGGTGCGTTCCCTCGAGGTGGCAGCTCGGGTTCTGGAGCGCGCCCGCGCACTCTTCGTCAGACTCGCCTGAGATCTACGCCGTGATCGTTCCGCAGCGGCATGTACTTTCCGCGCGCGCCGGATACATTGAGCCTCGTGCCAAGGGGGAACATGCAGAGGGGAAACCTGACCGTTCTCGTTGTATTCGTAGCCCTCATGGCCGCGGCTGCGTTGCCTGCGGCGGCGGTGGATCCGGGCGGCTCCTTCGTCGACGACGACGGGAACGTCCACGAGTCGGCTATCGAAGCGGTGGCAGCGGCGGGGATCACTCGGGGATGTAACCCTCCCGACAACGACCGGTATTGCCCCTCCGATCCCGTTACTCGCGGGCAGATGGCAGCGTTTCTCGTGCGAGCCCTGGATGCGGAAGGGGCCATTGAGGGCGATCGGTTCGTCGACGACGATGATTCGGTGTTCGAAGCCGATATCGAGAGGCTGGCGGCGGCGGGGGTGGCCCGCGGATGCAACCCGCCGGCCAATGACCGTTTCTGCCCCGACTCCCTGGTCACCCGGGGAGAGATGGCGGCCTTCCTGGTGCGAGGGTTCAGATTGACGACGTCAGGAGATCGGACCTTCGTCGACGACGACGGTTTGGTGTTCGAAACCGATATCGAGAGACTCGCCACCGCAGGCGTGACGCTCGGCTGCAATCCGCCGGTCAACGATCGGTTTTGTCCGAACGACTCGGTGCTGCGGGACCAGATGGCGTCGTTCCTGGCGAGGGCAGCCGGTTTGGCGCTGATCGACGTGCCCGAACGGTGCTCGATCCTCCCAGATGACAACATCTGGAACCGGCGTGTCGACGATCTGCCGCTCGATCCTCGCTCGACGGCCTATGTGGAGTCGATCGGCGATTCGGGGCTCCACCCCGATTTCGGCTCCGGGGTGTGGCCACCTGGCTCAGAGTCGCCCATCGGGATCCCGTTCGTCGTGGTCGGAGCCGACCAACCGGACGTCGAGATCGTGTTTACTGCCTACGGGGACGAGAGCGATGCGGGGCCGTATCCGGTGCCACCGGATGCGCCTGTGGAGGGAGGGCCCGCCGGCACGGGCGATCGACATGTCCTGGTGATCGACTCGGCCGAATGCGTCCTCTACGAGTTGTATCGGGCGTTCCCGCTGAGCGGAGAACGCTGGAGCGCCGACTCGGCGGCGCGTTTCGACCTGAGATCCAATGCTCTCCGTCCAGACGGCTGGACGTCGGCAGACGCAGCCGGACTGCCCATCTATCCCGGACTCGTCACCTACGACGAGGTGGCATCGGGTGTCATCGACCACGCCATTCGTTTCACGGCCCCGGTCACGAGATCCGACCACGTGTGGCCCGCCCGCCACGATGCGTCGTCGAACACGGACCCGAACGTCCCGCCGATGGGCCAACGATTCAGACTCGATGCGGACTTCGACATCTCTGGGTTCTCTCCGCAAGTGCAGGTGATCCTGACCGCCTTCAAACGCTACGGGCTGATCCTCGCCGACAACGGATCCGCCTGGTACATCTCCGGTGCTCCCGACCCGAGATGGGACAACGAGGTGCTCGCCGAGCTGCGTAGCGTGCCCGGCTCGGCCTTCGAGGCCGTGGATGTGTCCGCGCTCATCGTGGATCCGGACTCCGGAGAGTCCCGCTAGCGGTTCGCGCCTTCAGCCTGCGACGAGGCGGAGCCCGGAGTTCGGCTGGTTGATGGTCGAAGCGATCATCTGGATCAACTCCGGTTCCGGGAGTGGTCTTGCAAGGTGAAAGCCCTGGCCGGAGAGGCATCCCAGCCGGCGGAGGGCAGCCAGTTGTTCGGGCGTCTCGATGCCTTCGGCGACCGTCGTGAACCCCAGCGTGTCTCCGGTCCCGATGATCATCTGCACGATTGTCGCCACCCGAGCGTCGCCGATCCTCTCGATGAAGGCGCGAGCGAGCTTCACCGCATCCACGGGGAGGCGATCCAGGTAGGCCAACGACGAGTACCCGGTTCCGAAGTCGTCGAGGGCTACCCGCACGCCTTCCGATCGGAGGTCGTCCAGCACGGCGGCGCCGCTCGACATGACCGCACTCTCCGTGATCTCCACCTGAACCCAGGAGGGGTGGAGGTTGCGGGCGGCGACCATGTCGATGAGACCGCGGACAAGACCGGGTCTGTTGAGCTCGGATGCCGAGAGGTTGATCGAGACCGCCGGTGCGGCGTCCCCGAACTCTTTCCTCCACCGGGCGAGCGCATCGACCGCGTTGCGGACCACCCACTCACCGATGTCGTCGATGACCCGGCGACGCTCCGCCATGGGGACGAAGTCGTCGGGACCGATCAATCCCCGATCGGGGTGGTTCCACCTGACGAGCGCCTCCACCGTTTCGATCTTGCCCGTGAGCAGGTCGAAGATGGGTTGGTGGTGTAGGACGAGCTGGCCGGCCTTGATTCCCGCCCGCAATTCGTTCACGGCCGTGAGTTCCCGCGAATGGGTCGACCGAAGACCGGGTGTGTGGACCCGATACGTTCCTTTTCCGTCGCCCTTGGCGACGTACATTGCTTCGTCGGCGGCCCTCAGAATGTCGTCCGGATCGGCTCCGTGCTCGATCATTGCCACGCCGACGCTGGCGTGGATGAAAGCCTCGTGTCCATTGATCTTGAACGGGTCTTCCAACGCGCTGATGATGCGCTTGGCAACGGTCACTGCGTCGTCGGGTGATGCGAGTCGGGCGAGCAGAACAGCGAACTCGTCTCCACCCAGGCGGGCCACCGTGTCCGTGGGCCGCGAACATGACTCGAGGCGGCGGGCGACCTGGACCAGGAGCGAATCTCCCGCTTCGTGACCGTACCCGTCGTTGACGGCCTTGAAGTCGTCGAGATCCAAGAACAGCACGGCGCCGACCACGCTGTCGGCTCGGGAGGCGGTGATGAGGCGTTCGAGAAGCAGGCTGCGATTGGCCACCCCGGTCAAGCCGTCGTGGAGCGCCTGGTGGCGCAGCCGATCCTTCAGCTCGGTCAGCTTGGCCAGTGAGTCTTCGAGCCTGCCGTTCTCGAGCGAGACGCCAACGTGACCGGCGAGTGTCGACAGGAGTTGGAGGTCGCGCTCGGAGAAGCCGCTGATGTCGCTACGCGGGGTCATGACCCTGAGGACGCCAGTGCCACTCGTGGGGATGGGGACGACCATTCCGACCACCCGATCGGCAATCTCCACGAGTGTTCCGCCCCCACCCGAGGCGACGTCGGCGACGCCGGTGTCTTCGTTTGGGGGCAGCGGTGCCATGACCTCGTCCTCGCCTTCCATCCTCGAACGCGTCACGTAGCCGGGGCAGTCGAGACCCTCCGGATACAGGAGGATCTCTGCAACCTCGGCATCGAACATGGAACGGGCCCGATCGACGGCAGCGCCGAGCGCATCTTCTAGATGCGGTAGCCGGTGGAGGTCGCCGCTCACTTCGTAGAGCGATTGCACGCGGTCTCGCTCGAGGCGCTGTGCGAGGTATGCGCGATAGGCAAAGAACAGAACGATCGGTGGTACCGCGGCAATCCAGATCGACTGCGGTCTCGCCCACAGAAGGGTCGCGGCGACGAGTCCAAGAGCGGCGTTCATCAAGCCTGCTCCAGTGGTCAACGAGTACATCGTGGCCCTCTCGGCGGGGGAGAGGCTTCCACCCGACAGGGCGATGGCAGATGAGATGAGGGCGTTCGAGATCACCAGAGTGCATCCGATACCGCCGAAGACGGCGAGCCATCCTCGGGGGCCGAGTGGGTCGGCATTGCCGACGATGCTCCAGAACACCGCGACCATCACTGCGGTCTGCAGGCTGAGTTGGGCCAGGTTGAATGCCAGCTTGACCGGCTGTTGGCGGCGCGTGATGCCGAGTGCGGCCAGCGATCCCACAAACTGGGCCGAGAGAATCGACAGCGGGTCTGCGAAGAAGAGCGACAGCACGAGGGGCAGCTCGCTCATCGAGAACGAGTGAGCGTCACGGCGGAATCGAACGTGGACGACTGTCACTTCCGCGACATAGAAGACCGCTGCAAGAACGAACCACGGAATGTCGATGGGCGGTTGGGGTCCATCGAATGTGGTTGCCGCCAGGGCCGCGGCCGCGGTTGCCACGACGACCCCGGCGGTCAGATACCAGACCCTCCGGAGTCCCATATCAGGCCCAGTCCGCGACCGACCACGAACCTCCGGACCACGAACCGCCGGACCACGAACCGCCGGACCACGAACCGCCGGACCACGAACCGCCGGACCACGAACCGCCGCTCCAGGTGCCTCCGCTCCAGGTGCCTCCGCT
>JAOUGY010000134.1 GCA_029865445.1 Acidimicrobiia bacterium
GCCGGCCGGCGACCCACGACCGACACCAACGAGACGCTCGATTCGATCGAGTCGATGGCCCAAGAGAACCTGGACACGGCGCGCCGGCTCGTGGAGTCGAGCCGGCCGGTGGAGCTCTCCTCAGCATCACTTCCCGACGCTCTGAGACGCCATCTGCACGAGTCGCTCCCCGACCACGTCGGTGGCTCGGTCAACATCGTGGGGACGCCGCGCCCCCTCCCGGGCTCGGTGGAGACGGTCCTGCTCCGCACAGCCCAGGAAGGGATCCGAAACGCCTGCTCACATGGCGAACCCAGCCGCGTAGACGTCACCCTGTCCTATCTGGGCGATGCGGTGACGCTCGGGGTCAGCGACGACGGTATCGGTCTCGGACCGGGGGAGGTGCACGATCGGGGGACGCTCACGGGAGGCCAGGGACTGGCGACGCTGAGCCGTCGCGTGGAGTCTCTCGACGGACGTCTGCAGATCGGGCCCGGGGAGACGCGAGGTTCGGTCCTCACCGTGCGATTGCCGGTGGAATCGTGACGATCCGAGTCGTGGTTGCCGATGACCACCCGATCGTCCGCCAGGGGCTCGTCGCGCTGCTGGCTAACGAGCCGGACATCGAGGTTGTCGCGGACGTTGCCGACGGCCGGGCCGCCGTTTCGGCGGTGCTGGCCGAGGAGCCGGATGTGGTCTTGATGGATCTCAGAATGCCTGAGATGGACGGGGTCGAGGCGACGCGGGCGGTGAGAGCACGCCGTCCCGGCGTTGCCGTCCTGGTGGTAACCACCTACGACACCGACGAGGCAATCGTGCGGGCGGTCGAGGCGGGAGCGGCCGGCTACATGTTGAAAGATTCGCCCACCGATGCGTTGGTCGATGCCGTGCGCAGGGCGGCCGCCGGCGAGACGGTCCTTGCCCCTCCCATCACGAAACGACTCAATGACCGAGACCGGAGGGTGTCCCCCTATGCCCTCACCTCGCGAGAGATCGATGTGCTGCGGGCGGTCGCCGGCGGAAACACCAACGCCGAGATCGCCGCAAGCCCCTTCATCAGCGAGGCGACCGTGAAGACCCATCTGATCCACATCTTCGAGAAGCTGGCCGTCTCCGATCGAGCTGCAGCCGTGGCGAGAGCCTACGAACGGGGGTTTCTCTCCATTTAGGTTCTCGGGCCTCATCCGCGGTCGAGGTGTTCCCGAATCGTCGCTGCCGCCGACAATCAGCGGGCCGGTTCGCCGATCGCCGCCTTGTCGACGATTGCCGCGATTCTCTTGGCACGGGTTGTCGCCGTCGCCGCGGCGACCAGCCACCACAGCATCTGTTTTCGCACGCTCGGCGTGAATCCATCCCACGCCGCACGTGCAGCTTTGTTGGCGTCCAGCGCTCGGGCGAGATCATCGGGCTCGATGAGATCCTCCACGGAATCCGAGATCGTCCACCAGCCGTTCGCCTTGGCGACCTCGACCGCCCGCCAACCGGCGTCGGTCATGAGACCTGCAGCCTCCATCGTCTCGACCCGCGATCGGTTCAATCGGCTCCATGGGCTCTTGGACCGCCTCGGTGTGATGAGTTGGATACTGCGCTCAGGGTCGAGGACGACATTCGTCGAGTCGATCCACCCGAAACACAGCGCCTCTTCGACGACCTCCGGATACGGACAACGCGGTTTGCCGGTCGCCGTCCGCCACGAGCACAGCCACACACCGCGTTCGGCGTCATGGTTTACCTCCAACCACGCCCGCCATTGCGCACGCGACTCGGCGTGATAGATCGGGTAGCCGAATCGCCAGCTCTCCGGATGCTCAGAGGACGTGGTGGGAACACGACTCATGAGCGAACCATGATGGCAGCCCTCAGAGTCACGGACACATCCCTCCAGGTCGCTACCCCGCGGCCCGGCGGGAGGTAGGCGCTGCGCACTAGGTTCAAGATATTCGACCCGAGGAGAGCCGACGGTGCCGACAATCGACGTGCTGATGGATGGCCTTCCCCAGCGGACCGGTCAGGGGCTGCTCGGGTATTGCAGCCTGATCCTGATCGAGGGTGAGAAGCGGACTCTGGTCGACGTGGGACATGTCGGTCGCCGCAACGTGCTGATGGCCGCCCTGGCGGAGCGGGGGTTGGGGCCTGGCGATGTCGACAGCATCGTGTTGTCGCACTCCCATTGGGACCATTCACAGAACCTGGACGCCTTCGCCAACGCCACCATCTACATGCATGCGGACGAGCGTCGCTACTCCAATGCACCCCATCCCAACGACTGGGCGACACCGGCCTGGACGGGGGCGATGCTCTCGATCGAGGATCATCGAATCGAAACCGTTGAGGACGGCACCTTGCTGGAGCCGGGTGTGGGGATCATGCTCACCCCCGGTCATTCACCAGGCCACATCTCCGTCACGGTGGAAACGGACCAGGGTTTGGCCGTCATCACCGGCGACGCTCTCCACTACGCTGCGGCCGCCTTGACCCGCAAGAACCCGATCGTCTTCTGGAACGAACAACAGGCGAGCGACTCGATCACTCGGGTGGTGGAAACGGCCGATGTCATCTACCCCGGCCACGACCGCCCGTTCCGGCTCCACCACGACGAGATCGTGTACCTGCGCGACTTCGAGCTCACCCTGGTGAACGTCAGCCTCGACACACCAGGTTTCTCGTTCCAGCCGTCGCCGCCGGCCGTATTCGTGATGGAGGGCATCGAGGAGCAGCGCCTCCCGGGTGATTCCACTTAGCCAGGCGGCCGGACTGCACTTGGATGTCTGGTGCCGGCCGAATCACACCCTGCCCCGCCAGGCATCCATCTCCTGCCTCACAAGACACGCGATGCGCGAAGGGCGGTGCCTCGAGTTCAGTTTCCTCCACTCAGCCTCGGGCCTCAGTGGATCCGGTGGCGGCACGGTCGGCTGGTTCGGCCTCGACCTGACCCTCGACGGGCTCGAACGCCAACTCTCCGCATGACAGTTCGCTGAGCCCCTACCTCTTGCAGACCTGACTTGAGTTGGCCGTAGGTTCTGTCAAGGGGTTTGTTGGTCGCGTCGAGTTGGGCCTCGTTGAGGCCTGTGCGCGGTCGCCTGGCCGGTGGGTGTGGGTCGTTCCCTTGGGCTCACGCTGATCATGCGGCCTGCGGTCGCTGGGCGCGGCCAGTTGGCTCGTCCGAGCTCCGTTGTTGGGTGGGGGGCCGGGCACCAAACTCAGTCCGACGTCACCCGGGGTGGGTGCGTCACCGTCAGCGCGGTGTCTGCCGGCCTCCCTGACCTGTTGTCCTCCGGGGTGGTGGCGCCGTGGGGAGTTCTGGTCGTCAGGCGGCCCAGCGGTTGGGGTCCCAGGGTTGCTGGTCGCGGACCATGGCGTAGGCGATCTTGTTCGCACGGTGGGCCATGGCGGTGGTGATGATCCCGCCGGGTTTGCCCCGGTGGCGCAGCGAGGCGGCGTAGTCCTTGGTGCCAGAGGCCCATGCCGAGACCAACCAGGGCGATACGCAACGGCACGGATCCCTCGCGGGTGATGGCACCGTCGGCGCCGGACGCCCCTGCAGCCCGATGCAAGCGCGTTGTAAGTTCTTGATGGTCAGCTGTTCGGCGTGTGGAATGCTTCGGACATGACGGGCAACGAGCGAGCGGTCCGCGGGGTGGCAGCAAGTGCCTCCGGGCGGTCGGCCGAGCTGCTGAGCTACCGGCTGCTCGGGCCCGTCGAGGTGCTCCGCGACGGTGTACCGATCGAGCTCGGCGTGCTCAAGCAGCGAGCGCTGCTGGCGATGCTGTTGATCCACGCCAACCAGGTCGTGTCGACCGATCAGTTGATAGACGAACTTTGGGCCGGTGACGCGGGCAAGGATCGCCAGAACGCGTTGTGGGTCAACATCTCGCGTCTGCGGTCCACCCTCGAGCCCGATCGCGCCAAGCGCAGCGACGGCACGGTGCTGGCCACCCGGCCGCCCGGTTATGTCCTGAACGTCGTTCCCGAGCACATCGATGCGGTCAGGTTCGAGGCGCTGACTCGCGAGGGCCGGTCGCTGCTCGACACCGATCCGGCGTCGGCGTCGTTGGTGTTCAGCGAGGCGCTGTCGCTGTGGCGCGGTCGCGCCTTGGAGGAGTTCACGTTCGAGCCGTTCGCCGAGGCCGAGGTCGCGCGGCTCGACGAGCTCCGGCTGGCCACCGTCGAGGATCGGATCAATGCCGACTTGCGAACCGGCCGGGCACGTGAGCTGATCGGCGAGCTCGAGAGCCTGGTCCGCCAACATCCGCTCCGAGAACGACTCACGGCGCACCTGATGCTGGCGCTGCATCGCGCCGGTCGCCAGGGCGACGCGCTCAGGGCGTTCGGCTCGTTGCGCACTCGGCTCGGTGAGGATCTGGGTCTCGATCCGTCGGAGGAGCTCTGCCGGCTGGAGGAGCGGATCGTGCTTGACGACCCTGCGTTGCGCGAGGTCGAGGCTGCCAGGGCGCTCGACGGCCGCCCGCAGTCGGGCTTGTCGGTGCGGGGCTACGAGTTGCGCGAGAAGATCGGCGAAGGGGCGTTGGGCAACGTGTTCCGGGCCTTTCAGCCGGCAGTCGGCCGTGAGGTGGCGATCAAGGTGATTCGGCCCGAGCTGGCGAACGATCCGGGCTTCATCCGCCGGTTCGAGCGCGAAGCGCAGGCGATCGCCGGGCTGGAGCATCCACAGATCGTGCCGGTGTTCGACTACTGGCGCGAGCCCGATTCGGCATATCTCGTGATGCGCCGGTTCGAACACGGCAGCCTGTTCGACGCCGTCGAACGGGGCACGATCACCGAGGCATCGGCGATCGGCATGATCGAGCAGGTCGGCGGGGCGCTCGCGGCCGCACACCGCAAGGGCGTCACCCACGGTGATGTCAAGCCCCGGAACGTGTTGCTCGACGGTGACGGCAACGCCTACCTCGCCGACTTCGGCATGTCGTACTCGCCGGAGAGCCGCGGCGCCGGCTCCGGCGATGCGCCCACCGGCCACTTCGCAGCGCCCGAACAGCGTGCGGGCAGGCCGGCGACCACCGCGTCCGACGTCTATGCCCTCGGGATGCTGGCCCGGTACACGCTACGCGAAGCCTCCGGCCGCGGTGGAGAGCGGCCGGGTGAAGCGGCGAACGATCCGGTCACCGATGTGATCTCGCTCGCGCTCTCCGAGAACCCAGCCGACCGCTTCCCCGATGCCGATGCCTTCGTTCGCGCCTTGCAGTTCGCACTCGGTGACCGGCCCGCCGGGCCGCCACCTGCACCGCTCGAGGCGGCCAATCCCTACCGGGGTCTGCGGGCGTTCGGGGAGGACGACGCCGGCCGGTTCTACGGGCGAGAACGGCTGGTCGAACGGCTGATCACTCGTCTTGGCTCCACCGGGGCGCAGGGCCGGTTCGTCGTCTTGGTCGGGCCGAGCGGATCCGGGAAGTCGAGCGTCGTGAGGGCCGGCGTCGTGCCCGCCCTTCGCGAGGGGGCGGTCACCGGGTCGGATCGTTGGTTCATCGTCTCGATGTCGCCGGGGCGGCGTCCGTTCGAGGCGCTCGAGGATGCACTCCGCAGCATCGCCGTCAGCCCGCCGGTCGACCTCCTCGAGCAGCTCTTGAACCACGGCATCTCCAACGCGGTCCGGTTGCTGATCCCCGACCCGTCCGCCCAGCTCGTGGTCGTGGTCGACCAGCTCGAGGAGCTGTTCTCGCATGCGGCCCCGGCCGATGCCAACGCCTTCATGACGGCGCTGGCGGACACGGCGGGCGACCGCTACGCGGGCGTCAAGGTGATCGCCACGCTGCGCGCCGACTTCTACGACCACCCGCTGCGCCACACCGAGTTCGGCGAGCTGGTGCGGCTCGGCACCGAGGTGATCACGCCGATGAACGCCGAGGAGCTCGAGCGGGCGATCACCGCCCCGGCAGCCGAGGTCGGGGTGCCGTTCGAATCCGGGTTGGTGGCGGTGATCGCCTCCGACATGGCCGGCCAGCCGACGGCGCTCCCACTGATGCAGTACGCGCTCACCGAGCTGTTCGAGCGACGCTCGGGGTCGGTCATCACCACATCTGCGTACCGTGAGCTCGGCGGCGTCTCGGCAGCCCTCGCCCGCCGGGCCGACGCCCTGTATCAGGGCCTCGATGCGACCGATCGTGAGCATGCCCGTGAGGTGTTCCTGCGTCTCGTGACGCTGAACGACGGGTCGGCCGACACCCGCCGTCGGGCGCTCGCCACCGAGGTGACCGAGTCGGGTGGTGGCGACGTGTCGGGTGTGCTCGACGTGTTCGGGCGGGCCCGGCTGCTCACGTTCGATCGTGACCCGGTCACTCGCGGCCCGACCGTCGAGATCGCCCACGAGGCGCTGCTCACCGAGTGGACCCGTCTGCGTGACTGGATCGACGACGCCCGTGCCGACATCCGGTCGCAGCGTCGGCTGGCGGCCGCCGCAGCGGAATGGCGCGAGCGCGACCGCGACCCCGAGTTCGTGCTCACCGGCGCCCGGCTCGGCCGCTACGACGGCTGGCTCGATCATCCGCCGGTTCGCCTCACCGCCCAGGAACGCCAGTACCTCGCCGCGTCACGCGACGCATCCGAAGCTCGGCTCGCCGCCGAGCAGCTCCGGGTTCGGCGCCTTCGTCGTCTCGTGGCGGGCATCGGCGTCGCCCTCGTGATCGCCCTGATCGCGGGTGGCGTGGCGTTCTCGCAACGTCAGCGGGCGCGCACCCAGACCGAGGCGGCCGAGTTGGCGACACTGATCAGCCGATCGGCGGCCGTCGGCGACGACGACTCGGAGCTGTCGCTGCTGCTCGCACTCGAGGCCCATCGGCGTGCCCCCGGGCCCGACACCGATCGGGCGGTGCTGTCTGCCCTGGGCGGAGCGACGATCGGCAACCGCGTGGCGTCTCGACAGCGATTGGTCGACGACTGCACCGGTTCCAGCGTGTTCGGGTCCGAGTATCGCGGGATGGTCGAGCTGGCGACCGTCGATGGACGCACGGTGTCGCGAGATCCACTGACCGGCGACGTCGTCGATCTCGGGCGGCCGCCCGGGCCGTGCACCCTGGCGTTTCACAACGACGAGCGGGGCGAGGTCGTGGGTGCGATCGCCTGGGACGGGAGCCGGACGTGGCTGGGATCCGATTTCGGGATCGAGCTGGACTACGCGGGCAACGGCTACCCGTCGTTGGCCACCGACGAGCGGATCCTCATGGGCGTGTTCGAGCAACCCGAGTCGGTCGATGACTTGGCCACCACCAAGGCGATCCTGTTCGACATCCGCACGGGCGAGCAGGTCGGTGCGCCGATCGAGGGCCCGGCGCTGATCTCGGGGGCCAGGACTCGGGACGGCTCGGTCATGGCGCTCGGGTTCGGCACGTCGGGACAGACCTCCGATGGCTTCATCGTCATCGTCGACGCCGACACCGGCGAAGAGCTCGTTCGGATCGACCGTGGCGCGGCGGGACGGCTCGTCTTCGAGGACGCCACCGGGCGGCTGATCGCCGGCTTCGTCGACGGCCGGATCGAGACGATCGACCCGAACACGGGGAACGCGATCACGACGCTCGCCGCTTCCAGCGCGACCAGCTACCTCGACCTCGCGGTGCGCCCCGACGGACTCCTCGTGGCCGTGTCGCGGGGCGGGGTCCAGGTGATCGACCGCAACACCGGTCCGATCGGCCAGGGGTTCGAGCTGAGGAACGCGGTCGAAGCATTCGTCCGCCCGGACGGGTTGATCACCGCGGTCGACGATCAGGGGCTGGTCGCCGTGTACGACATCGAGGCCAGCGCACTGCTGGAAGGCAGCTGGGACGTCGATCCGATCGGCAAGGCGGCGATCAGGGACGGCCGCGCCGCGGTGGTCAACGAGACCACCCAGGAGGTTGAGCTGATCGACCTGTCGCCGGGCGAACGGTCGACGGTCGACCTGCGCACCCCCGACGGTGAGCCGTTCACGGCGCTCGGCGTGTTCCCGGAGCCCGACGGTGTCTGGGCCGTGTCGCCCGACCACGACCTGGCCCGGTGGGAGGGCGACCGGATGGTCGACCGGGTCTTCATGGGGAGCGACCCCAGCGTCCGGAGCAACTACTGGTACGAGGACGGCACGCGGTTCGGCGAGTACCTCGCCATCCTCGGTCGCCGCCCCGACTACACGGGAGAAGCGTCGCTCCTGCGGATGCGCCGGGGAGCGCCCGAGCTGTTGTTCACCGTCGCAACCGAGGACAATCCCAAGGCGCTGGTCCATCCGACGCTCGACGGCGGACTGTTCGTCCTCGACAGCGAGGGCACCCTCCACGAGTACGACCCGACGGGTGCCGAGCTGTCCACGGTGTCGACACCGTCGACCGAGTCCACCACGATCGCCCTCGATCCGACGGGATCGAAGCTGGCCTTCTCGTCGCTGCAGGGCGGCGTCTTCGTCTTCGACACGCACACCCGGGAGATCGAGACCGTGCCCGGCGGCGGCGTTGCCTCGACGCTCGGGTTCGACGGCGACGGGTCGGTGCTGGTGATCTCGATGTGGGACGGCACCGTGCTGTTGTACGGCGTCGGCAGCGGCGACACCCCTTCGGTCGTCTGGGACGGACCGGGAACGCTCAGCTCCGAAGCGGGCTGGTACGACCCGACGACCGACTCGATGTGGATCCCCGCGTCGGGCAAGTTGCTCCACATCCCGCTGAGCCCCGAACGGTGGGTCGAGAAGGCGTGCGCACTCGTCAGCCGCGACCTCACCCAGGACGAGTGGGACCGTGACGTGCCCGGTGACCAGCCGCTGCGCTCCGCCTGCGGATGACACGCTGAGCAGGTAGTTCGCGGCCACGGCGGCGACTGAAAGTCGAGTGCAAGTGGTCGCAAGCGGGCGAGAAGCCCCTCCGACGAAGGTGAGCTCCGAGAGATTCCGAACGGTTCGGAATCGAAGGGAGCACCATGTCCACCACCATCAGCCACCGGTTCCGGACCCTGACCATCGTGTCGGTGGCCACCGTCGCCGCAATCGCGGTTCCCGCCGCCATGATGCCGAACGACGGGCCGTCCAACGTCCCTGCCGAGCCGGCGACGGTCGCCGCCGACCCGTGCGCCGACGTGGGGCAGGGCCTGCCGGACTCGATCGAGTTCCGCAAGCAGGCCTGCCGGGAGGATGTTGCCCAAGCGCTCGGCCGGTCGGCATCGGTGTCGAGCGCCTCCCCACTGTCACAAACGGTGTCACCCCGCGGGTTCGACCCGTGCGCCAACGTCGGCAGGGGTCTGCCCGAATCGATCGAGTTGCGCACCCGGGCGTGCCGTGAGGACGTCGCGGCCGCAGCAGCCCGGTCCGCCACCTTGGTGGTGAAGCCAGCGGGTGACTCTGACCCGTGCGCCGACGTGGGGCAGGGCCTGCCGGACTCGATCGAGTTCCGCAAGCAGGCCTGCCGGGAAGATGTTGCCGCCGGCAGGATGGGTGGCTGAGGCAAAGGCCCCGACGGCGATACCGACGACACCTGCCGGCGACCACCTTGCCGGCAGGTGTTCGCGCGTTGCGGCTGCGTCCAGCGCCTCGGTTGGTGTATGCGTCCAGCTGGCCGTGCTCGGCCACGAGACGGTCCAGCGACGGCGACAGCTCGCGGTGCGGCGCCTCACGCGGCCAGTCTGCTGGAAGACCCGTTGGAGGCCTGGGCCTCGACGCTGAAGGGCCCCCGGCGGATGTTGCCATCTGCCAGGGCCTTCGTTCGTAGCGGGGGTGGGATTTGAACCCACGACCTTCGGGTTATGAGCCCGACGA
>JAOUGY010000135.1 GCA_029865445.1 Acidimicrobiia bacterium
GCGACCTCGTCAAGGTGTACTCGGACGAGGAAAAGACTCAATGGCGCCGGTTCTGGGGTTCGGCCGCCCTGGCCCTACCCGTCATGGTGCTCGCCATGTTCGGCCCGATGCACGCCGAGTGGTCGCGGATCCTCCAAGGGGCCCTCACCGCGCCGGTCGTGTTCTTCTTCGGATGGCAGTTCCACCGGATCGCCGCCAAGCAACTCATGAGCTTCGGAACGTCGATGGACACCCTCATCTCCCTCGGCACAGTCACTGCGTTCGTCTACTCGACATGGGCCCTCGTCACGGGTGACGAGGTGTTCTTCGAGACGGCAGCCATCATCATCACTCTCATCACGCTCGGGAAGGCGTTCGAAGCACGGGCCAAAGGGCGGGCCTCGCACGCCATCGCCAAGCTGGCCGAGTTGGGAGCCAAGGAAGCAACCCTCCTCCGGGACGGTGCCGAGCATCGTGTCCCTGTCTCCGCCGTGGTTCCCGGTGATGTGATGGTGGTCCGACCCGGCGAGAAGATTCCCACCGATGGGGTGGTGGTGGACGGGATCTCGTCGATCGACGAATCGATGCTCACCGGTGAATCGCTTCCCGTGGACAAAACACCCGGAGACCAGGTGTTCGGCGCCACGGTCAACCAACAGGGCCGTATCACGGTGCAGGCCACCAAAATCGGCTCCGAGACGGCTCTCAGTCAGATCGTGAGGCTGGTCGAGGACGCTCAGGCTTCCAAAGCGCCCGTCCAGAAACTCGCCGACAAGGTGTCTTCGGTGTTCGTCCCTGTAGTCGTCGCCACAGCGGTGGTGACCTTCATCGTCTGGCTCGCCCTCGACTACCCCACCGGGGACGCCGTCAAAGCCGCCGTCGCCGTGCTGATCATCGCCTGTCCC
This sequence comes from Acidimicrobiia bacterium, assembly GCA_029865445.1. GTDB lineage: Bacteria > Actinomycetota > Acidimicrobiia > Spongiisociales > ZC4RG35 > JAOUGY01. Next base: position 885 of record JAOUGY010000135.1, read on the forward strand.
TGTGCGCTCGGTTTGGCCACGCCCACGGCGATCATGGTCGGGTCGGCGCGAGGCGCCGAGCTCGGCGTTCTGTTCAAGGGCGCAGAGATCTTCGAACGCTCCCGATCGGTCGATGTGGTCATGTTCGACAAGACCGGAACACTCACATCCGGATACATGACGCTCACCGACGTCCACACCGACGAGGACGAAGACGAGTTCCTTCGGATCGTTGCCACAGTCGAAGCCGCATCGGAGCACCCCATCGGGCGGGCCGTGGCACTGGGGGCGGAAGACCGCGGGCTCGAGTTGGGGAAAGTCGACGGCTTCGAGGCCGTGGCCGGAGGAGGCGTCACCGGACGTGTGGGCTCGCGCCACGTCGTCGTCGGGACCGCCAAGCTCATCGCCAACCGCGGGCTGACCATCACCGACCGATGGGCGAACGAACAAGCCGAACTCGAACAAGCGGCGAAGACGGCGTTCCTGGTCGGTTGGGACGACGCGGTTCGAGGCGTGATCGCAGTCGCCGACGACATCAAACCCACGGCCTTCGACGCCGTCTCGGCCATCTCGAGGCTCGGTGTCTCGGTGGCGATGATCACCGGCGACAACGCTCGAACCGCCGACGCCATCGCCGGCCGCCTCGGCATTCCCGAGGTGGTCGCAGAGGTGTTGCCCGCTGACAAGTCGGCGCAGGTCGAACTGGTGCAGGCGGGTGGTCGCTCCGTGGCCTTCGTCGGCGACGGAATCAACGACGCTCCCGCCCTGACGCGAGCCGACCTCGGCGTGGCGATCGGGACCGGGACCGATGTGGCGATCGAAGCGGGAGACGTGGTGTTGATGTCGGGCAATCCTGCCCAGGTCGGCGTGGCGATGCAGCTCGCCCGCCGCACCTTCCGGGCCATCAAGGAGAACCTGTTCTGGGCCTTCTTCTACAACACGGCGATGATCCCGCTGGCCGCGCTCGGTCTGCTCAATCCCATGCTCGCAGCGGGCGCGATGGCCTTCTCGTCGGTCTCGGTTGTGGCCAACAGCCTCCGGCTGCGCCGTTGGGTGCCCGCCGGCTGATCGGCGCCGCCCTCAACCGTCGTTGAGGAAACGTTCGATCTCTTCGACGAGTTGTTCGGCCGGATCCACGGACTCGTCCCCGGTGAGTGATTCGGCTTCGAGGTCGCCTATGTACTCGGCGAGGTCCGAGTCCTCCACGGCCCGATCCACCTGCTCTCTGAACTCGACTGCGTCCACTTTCAGATCCGAGGTGTCGAGGGAAACGTCGAGGATCTCGAGCGCCTTGTCGAGCAGCGCCAGACTCCCCGGGGGATACTCCTGATTCGACAGGTAGTGCGGGACCGCCGCCCACACGCTGATCACGTTCACCGAACTCGCCATGAGCTCGTGATTGAGGACGCCGATGATGCCCGTCGGGCCTTCGTAGTCGGACGAGAACAGATGATGCTCTTCCAGGAGATCCGGGTGGCTGGCCACACCTACGAGGGGGACCGGGAGCGTATGAGGGACCTGACCGACAAAGGCGCCCAATGTCACGGCCTCCCGCACACCGAGAGACTCGAAGATATCCCGCAGGAGCGAGCAGAACCGCTTCCAACGGACGCTCGGCTCGTCTCCGGTCACCACCACGAGATCGCGATCAGCGCCCGGCACGGTGAGGGCGTGGAGTGACACGTCGGGCCACTCGATGTTGCGGGTCCCCCCGTCCCCGATCTCGACGAGTGGGCGGCGAACAGTGAAGTCGAAGAACTCGTCGGAGTCGATGCGAGCGAACCGATAGCCGGCGAGCAGATCGATCAGATGGTCGACGGCCATCGACGACGATGACCCGGCGTCGCCCCAACCCTCGAAGGCGATCAATGCGGCCGGGTTCCGCAGGACCGGTCGTTCCTCCCAGATCACTGACTCCATGCCGACAGGCTAACCAACGGGCACACAAACCCAACGGGGTGTCGATGGCGGCTGTTCAGAGGACGCGGTCGAGGAAGGCGATCGTACGATCCCACGCCAGGTCGGCGGCTTCCTGATCGAATGTGTCGGGCGAGTCCTTACGGTAGAACTCGGGCCCCGCCCGCCGGTATGTCTCGAAGGTTGCGTCCAATCCCAGCTCTCTGAGCCGCATCTCCAACTGATAGGCGGTGTGGGGCGACGCCCGATCGTCGAAAGCGCCGTAGTGCCCGAGGAATGCGGTGTGAGCGGCCGAGAAGTCCAAGGTCATCCCGGGCCAGGGACCGGTGGGTGTGAACGCCACACAGGCGCGAATCGAAGGCTCCTCGCCGGCCATCCACATGGCGAGTCCACCACCCACGCCGAAGCCGATGACCCCAACGCGTCCGGACGTATCCGGGAGGCCGGTCATCATGTCCACCGCGGCGCTCAACGTCGCCCGCACCTCCCGCCTTTCGAGCCTCTCCACGCGATAGTCCGCCTCTTCGGCGGAACCGACCGGGCTCGGATCGACAAGAGACACCGCGACAGCCACGAACCCTGCGTCCGCCAGCCGCGTGGTCACATCCCGGACGTGATCATCGAGCCCCCACCGATCGTGGAGCACCAGGACCACGGACCCCCCTTTGGCTCGGGGCAGCGACGTGTGGACGGGCACGGTGCGCCCGTCCACCCTGAGTTCGAGGCGGCCGGCCACCACGGGCGTGGCCAGCTTCGACCAGCTCATCGTGTGCCCGCCGGCCCGAGGACGCGAGGGCAACCGGGCACCGCCTCTCCCCTCGCCGTTGGCGAATCGCGCAGCACCGGCCTCGGCGATGCCCATCACACGCAGCCCGAAGCGGCGCTCCACGGCCAGGCCCTCGTCGAGGGGGAGATCCGCCCCGTCGAGCACGGCACGTCGATCCGACCTCACGGTCTCTTGCGGAAAGCCCGCCATCACCCGCGCCATCCGCATGGCAGCCTCCAAGGCGTCTCCATCCTTGACGATCAGATTGGCCAGACCGATGTGGAACGCCTCTTCGGCATCCACCGCCCGGCCGGTGAGGATCATCTCCATCGCCAGACCAAACCCGACGATGCGGGGAAGACGCTGGGTGCCTCCGTCGACCAGGGGCACCCCGAAGCGGCGTTCGAAACACCCGAAGACGGCGGACTCGGCCGCCACCCGCAGGTCACACCAGAGCGCCATCTCGAGGCCGCCGGCCACACAGTGGCCTTCCACGGCGGCGATCGTGGGCTTCGACACCTGCATCCGGGTGAACCCAAGGAACCCTTCGGGCCGGTCGACGAGATCGAACGCCTTCAGGTCGGCGCCGGCCGAGAAGGTACCTCCCGTGCCATACAAAACCCCGACATCGACGGTGTCATCGCCGTCGAACCTCCGCCAGACGTCGTGAAGCGCCTCGGCCGTGGCGCGGTCGATCGCATTGCGTCGCTCGGGACGATCGATCGAGATGACCGCCACCCGGTCCATGGTGTCGTAGCGAACAGTCACGCGGCCTCCTGGCCCTGCCTAGGATGCCACGCCGGTGTCAGTTGTCCACTCGGAGAAACGCAGATGGCCGTCGTCCTTTGGCTTCACCTGATCGCAGCAGCCACGTGGCTGGGAGGTCTCATCACGATGGGCGCAATCGTGGCCGCACTCCGAAAGGCAGGAGTCGATCGTTCGGTCCTACAGGCGGCGGCTCGAGGGTTCGGTCGGGTTTCTTGGGCGGCGCTGGCTACGGCCGTGGCCACCGGGGGGCTGATGGCGCTCGACTTCCTTGGGAGCAAGACCCTGGCAGTGAAGATGGGCCTCGTCGCCTTCGCGGCCGGGTTGGCCGCCTATCACCAGTTCGCGGCCCGCAACCAGAGCCCGCGGACGAGGGGACTGTTGCAGGTGGCGATCCTGGTCGTGGGTCTCGGGATCTTCGCCACGGCGATGGCGTTGTGACGCAGCGGTGACGCGAAAGACCCCCGCACAGCGGGGGTCTATTCGATCACTTGCGCTTGTGCCGGTTGGCTTTGATGCGCTTCCGGTACTTGTGCTTGGACATCTTCTTGCGACGCTTCTTGATGAGCGAACCCATACGAACTACCTCGATGATCGATTGCAACGGCACACGACTGCCGTTGATCGGCACCGCAGAACTCAAAGAATGGCCGCTTCGCGGCACTTGGTCAAGCCGCGCCCGTGGTCGCGACCAGTGGTTCGATCACGTGACCTTCGTCGGCGAGACGCAGTCTCATGGCTTCCGCCACGGCGCCGATCCCCTCGACCGGACCGATCGCGAGCACCGAAGGTCCCGCACCCGACCAGCAGGCGTGGAGCGCCCCGGCCCCGAGTGCTGCGTCGACGAGTCCACTCAACTCGGGTCTGAGCGCCGAACGGGGCGACTCGTGCAACTCGTCGCCGCCGGCAGCCCTGAGCAGCGCTGCATCCGAACTCATCAAACCGGCCACCAGCGCCGCCGTCCTCGAAATACTGCGCACCACGACATCTGCGGGATACGCGCTGGGAAGCACACCACGGGCCTCCTTGGTTGCGAATGGTCGGTCCGGGACCGCCACGGCCAACCGGAGGTTGGGGTGCCATGGCAGCCGAACGACGGCGCCGGTACCGGTGACCAGCACGAGTCCCCCGTACACCGCGGCCGCCGCGTTGTCGGGGTGACCTTCCAGATGAGCCACCACCTCGAACAGCCGCTCGACCGAGTGTGTCTCGTCCACCGCCCGCCATGCCGCCAGCACTCCCGCAGCAAAGGCGGCCGATGACGATCCGAGACCCCGCCCGAGAGGGATCGGATTGTCGACGGAGAGGGCCAGCGGACGATCCTTCCCCACTGCGTATTGAGCGGCGATGAGAACGGCATCGTCGGCACCCGGACCCGGCGCCTCGGGGCCCACATGTTCGACAGACCACACTGCTGCCGGTTGGGCTTCGACCACACATCTCAGGTCGATCGCCACCGCCATGGCGTCGAACGCCGGCCCGAGGTTCGCCGACGACGCCGGCGCAGACGCACGGGCCATGGTCACGGGATGAACGGAAACGACATGGCGACAAGTCTACGAGGGGCTCCATGGGCGTTCGCCCAAGCCATCTCCGTCCAGACTCTGTCGCCCCGACGGTGCACTACCGTGCGGGGCGTGTTCGAGATCCTCGGATTGGATGCGCTGTTTGCCGAGATGGTCCTCTATCTTGGCCTGGCGCTCATCATCGGGAACGGCCTCGCCTGGTGGAAACACCGTCGGGGAGAGCGCCCGGCGGAGGCCGCCGGGGAATTCAGACGGGGCAGGGTGATCTTCATGTCCTTGGTCGGTGTGCTCATGGCCGTCTGGGGCGCAGCGTCGATATTCGGCCCAGCAGGCTGAGCGACGGCCGGGGTGCCGGTGTTTCAGCGGCGGCTCAGAAGAGGTTTTCGATCTCTCCGTCTAGCTTGATCCGGAACGACGCCACCGTGGCTTGCACGAAACGGGGGAGCATCTCGGGGCCGGGACACTCCCGGAAGAAGCCGGCCAGCCGGGCGCCCTGCTCGTCCCGGTAGAAGAGTTCGTCGGCGATCAGGGCCCACGCCATTTTCTTGCCAGACCGATCCTCGTCCTCACCGGCGAGGCGATCTCCGACGGTTGTGACCGTCGCCACCAGGTTCTTGATGGTGGGACCGCTCATCTCGACGACCGACTCGAGCGAGTAGGCCACCGACTGACGGAAAGTGGCGGCGCAGGTCTCGAATCCCGATGCTGCATCGGGGCAGCCCATCTCGCGCGATCGCTGAGCGACGAGATCGAGCATCCAGGCGAGTGCCATGGCCTCGGCGTAGGTGATGCGATGTTCGGTGATCGTCGTGTGTTCGCCCATGTGAACTCCTGTTGGGTGTCCCGTCGACCGCAACACCGAGGAGTCAAGGCGATGACCGGATCCAGCCGCCCATCCCCTCCTATGCTCCCGCCGATGGAACCTTCGGTGTCCCTCGACGACATCCGCGCCGCGGCCAATCGCCTGGGCGATGTCGCCCACCGCACACCGGTGGTGACCAGCGCCACCCTCGACTCGCTCGTCGGCGGTGACGTCTTCGCCAAGGCCGAGTGTTTCCAGCGAACGGGTTCGTTCAAGATCCGGGGGGCGTACAACGCCGTCGCTTCGCTGTCACCATCCGACCGGACTCGAGGCGTGGCCGCCTACTCGTCGGGGAACCACGCACAGGCTGTGGCGCTGGCGGCTCGAATGCACGACGTCCCGGCCGTCATCCTCATGCCGGAGGACGCCCCGGCCTCGAAGCTGGCCGCAACCCGGGGGTACGGGGCGGAGGTGGTCACCTACGACCGGTACCGCCAGGAACGGACGTCGCTCGGCGACCAGCTGGCGGCAGACCGGGGTCTGACCATGATCCCCCCGTTCGACCATTGGGATGTGATCGCCGGGCAGGGCACCGTGGCGTTGGAGCTCTTCGACCAGGTGGGAGGTCTGGACCTGCTTGTGGTGTGCGTGGGCGGCGGAGGGCTCATCTCGGGATGTGCAACCGTGGCCAAGTCACTCGGCGATTCGGTACAGGTGGTGGGAGTCGAACCGGAGGCCGGAGACGATGTGCGCCGCTCGCTGCTGTCAGGTGAGATCGTGACGATCCCCACCCCCGTCACCATCGCCGACGGACAGCAGACCACCGCTCCCGGCGAGCGGACGTTCGCCGTGATCCGGGAACGGGTGGACGACGTGGTGACCGTCACCGACGACCAGATCCTCGACGCCATGCGATTCGTTTTCGAACGCATGAACATCGTGCTGGAGCCGAGCGGGGCGTGCGCGCTGGCCGCCATCCTTTCCGGTGCGGTGGACGCCCGGGGACGGCGGGTTGGCGTGACCTTGTCCGGCGGCAACATCGACACAGCCCGCTTCGTCTCACTCATGAAGTAGGGCGGACCAGCCGTCCGGCCCGCATGCTCGGGTCACGAGAGCAATGCGCCGATCCGCTCGATCTCGTCGAGGTCACCGGGCACCGACTCCCACGGCAATCCGATGCGGTCCTTCGAGGGTTGATCCTCGAACCTCGGGATCACGTGAACGTGGAAGTGGAATACGGTTTGATTCGCAGCCACGCCACTGCAGTTCAAGAGGTTCACGCCGTCTGCTCCGAGCCGGTCCCTGGCGCGTTCGGCGATCTGTTGAGCGAGATGAACACACGCCACCAGATCTTCGGCGGTGACGTCGAACAGGTCCGTTGCGTGAGAAAGGGGTGCCACCAGGGTGTGGCCAGGCGTCACCGGGTTGATGTCCATGAATGCGATCGCCCTCTCGCTCCGAGCGACGGTGGTGGACGGGAGATCGCCGGCGGAGATTCCGCAGAAGACACAATCGGACTCGGTACGCACCTCGCGGACTGTACCCGTGGGGGCCAGTCGGGCAATCCAACGCGAGCCCGGGGTTGGTCCCCGGTCTGACGGACGCGGTATCCTGACGTCACCTGCGGGTGTAGTTCAATGGTAGAACACGAGCTTCCCATGCTCGGAACGAGGGTTCGATTCCCTTCACCCGCTCCACACAACCCGGTGCCGGTCGCGCCACGGTCCTTCCTCCGACGGTTGTAGCGTGCTGGTGGTCATGACGACCAGCACGTCCCGTTGGTTTCCCGGTCTGCGCATCGCCCGCGACTACAGGGCCTCGTGGCTGTCCGGTGATGTGGCAGCCGGGCTCACCCTCACCGCACTCCTGGTGCCGCAAGGCATGGCGTACGCCCAACTCGCCGGGCTGCCACCAGTCACCGGCCTCTACACAACCGTGCTCGGTCTGCTCGCCTACGCCATCTTCGGCCCATCGCGGATTCTGGTGCTCGGTCCCGACTCGGCGCTCGGTCCCCTCATCGCCGCCGCCATCGTGCCCGTGGTGGCCGCGTCGGCGGAGTCGGCCGTAGCGGTCGCCGGAGTCCTCGCCGTGATGATGGGCTTCGTCTGTATCGGGGCGGGACTGGCCAGGCTCGGCACCGTCGCCGAACTCCTCTCCAAACCGGTTCGAGTCGGATACCTGAACGGCATCGCCATCGTGGTCCTTGCGAGCCAGCTCCCCAAGTTGTTCGGATTCTCGGCCGACTCCGACTCGACACTCGGTGAGCTGGCCGACTTCGTAGCCGGTATCACCGCCGGCAAAGCCAATCCGACGGCGGTGACGATCGGACTCATCTGTCTCATGATCATCCTCGGGTTTCGTCGCTACCGCCCGCGGGTCCCGGGAGTCCTCCTCGCGGTAGTCGGCGCCACCCTGGCCGTGATCTGGTTCGACCTCGCCGGCCGTGGGATCTCGCTGGTGGGGCCGGTACCGCCCGGGTTCCCGCGCCCGAGCCTTCCGACCGTCGGCTTCGACGAGTTGGGCCGATTGGGACTGGCGGCAGTGGGGATGGCGTTCGTGACGCTTGCCGACACGTCGGCCCTGTCCCGCGTGTTCGCCGCCCAAGCCGGAGACGACGTGGATCCCAACCAGGAGATCGTCGCGTTGGGCATCGCCAACCTGGCGGCGGGCGCATTCCAGGGATTCCCGTTGAGCGCGTCCTCCTCCCGGACGGCGGTCGCGAAGACGGCAGGCGCCAATACGCAGCTGGTGGGCGTGCTCGGGGCGGTGGCGATCGTCATCCTCCTGATCTGGGGGAACGACCTCACCACCTCGATGCCGTCGGCCTCGCTGGCCGCCATCGTGATCGCCGCTGCGTTCTCCCTGTTCGACCTCGCCGAACTCCGCTGGTTGTGGCGCGCTCGCAAGTCGGAGTTCAATCTGTGCGTGTTCGCAATCGCCGGGGTCGTCGTCTTCGGTGTGCTCGAAGGAATCGTCATCGCCATCGCTCTCTCGCTCGGCAATTTCATCCGCCGGGCCTGGCGACCCCACGATGCGATCCTGGGGCGGCTG
>JAOUGY010000136.1 GCA_029865445.1 Acidimicrobiia bacterium
CTTCCCGGAGAAGACTATGCCGGGTGATCGAGTCCTCGAACGCCGCGAGCTCGTCGCGGGTGGGGAGCGCCCCGTAGTTGAGCAGATAGGCGACTTCGAGAAAGGATGCGTGCTCTGCGAGCTGTTCGATCGGATAGCCCCGGTATTGAAGGATGCCGGCCTCTCCGTCGATAAAACTCACCCGACTCGTGCTCTCAGCCGTGTTCCCGAATCCACGATCGACCGTGACGAGGCCCAAAGCCGGTCGAAGCTCGGTGATGTCCACCCCGGAATTGCCTTCCACTGCTTCGATGACGGGCGCCGTCAGTTCCTTGTCCCCGTAACGAAGGGTCACCTCGGACATGTGTTCCTACCTCTCAGCTGGACTGTTCCGCCGCCTCTGCCACGACTTTCTGCGCCTCCTGATGTGGCATCTCGGCGTAGTGGTCGATCACCATCTCGAACGTTCCCCGGCCGCTGGTCATCGATCGAAGATCGATCGCGTACCGTTGCACTTCGGCCATGGGGGCCTCCGCGTTGATCACCCTGAGCGAGCCGTCGGTGTCCATTCCGAGGACTCTGCCGCGCTTGGCATTGATGTCGCCCATGATATCCCCGGTGTAGTCCTCGGGAACCCGGATGGTCATCCGCACGATCGGTTCCAGGAGAACGGGGCGCGCGCCCTGTGCGGCAGCCTTCACGGCTTGGACGCCGGCCATCCTGAACGACATCTCGTCTGAGTCGACCGCGTGGTACTTGCCGTCGTACACCTCGGCGGCGACGTCCACTACGGGATAGCCGGCGATCATGCCCCGCTGCAGCGCCTCTTGAATGCCCTTGTCGACCGCCGGAATGAACTGACGGGGGATCGAGCCGCCCTTGATGGAATCGACGTACTCGTAGCCTGATCCCCTGGGTCTGGGTGAGAATCTGACCATGGCGACACCGAACTGTCCGCGTCCCCCGGACTGCTTCTTGTGCTTCCCTTCGACGTCGGCTGTCGCCGTGATCGTCTCGCGGAATGCGATCCGCGGCGTCGAAGTGTCGACCTCCACGCCGAACTTCCGGGCCACACGCTGCAACGTGACGTCCAAGTGCATGTCCCCCAGTCCGGCCAGAATCGTCTCATTGGTCTCCGCCCGATGATCAACCTGGAGAGTCAGATCTTCTTCGAGGATCCGGTGCAACGCGGCCGAAAGCTTGTCCTCGTCCTGGTTGGACTTGGGTGTGATCGCCACTTCCATGACCGGATGGGGGTAGCCCACCGGCGCCACGTCGAGATCGGAACCGGGAGAGCGGAGCACCGAACCCGTGTGGAGCGCATCGATCTTGGCGACTGCCGCGATGTCGCCGCACGACACCTCGTGCACATCGGTGTGCTCCTTGCCCTGGAGGTGAAAGAGATTGTGCATACGGGCGTGGGAACCGCCCACGATGTCGAGCGTGTCGTCATGCTTGAGCGAGCCGCTCAGCATGCGGAACACCGAGATGCGGCCCACGAACGGGTCGGAGATCGTCTTGAACACCGACGCCAGCACCGGACCATCGGCCGATGGGGTGATCGTGGACCCGTCCGGAAGCGGCACCCTGCGTTCGAGGGGGTTGGGTCCGAAGTCGACCAAGAACTCCGCAAGGGTGTCCACACCGATGAGTTTGGATGCGGAGCCGACGAGGACCGGGTAGATGTCGCCGGAGAGCATGCCCTGGTGCACCGTTTTGATGATCACTTCTCTCGAGGGTTCCGTCCCCTCGAAATACGCTTCCATCATCTCTTCGTCGGTCTCGACCACGGATTCCACAAGGGCCAGGTGTGCCGAGTGGATGAGCTCGGCCGAACCCTCCGGCAAGTCGGAGGCCAAGGCGCCCCGCTTCGAACCACCGTCGTAGAGATAGACGCGCTCGGAGGCGACTCGGGCCAATCCTCGGAACGTGGCCTCTTCGCCGACGGGAACCTGCGTAGGAGCCACTCCCTTTCCGAACGCCTCGCGCAACTGGGCGAGGGTCCTGGAGAACGAAGCGCGCTCTCGGTCGAGCTTGCTGATGAAGATCGCCTTCGGGATGTTCTCCTCGGTGGCCGCCCGCCACATGAGCTCGTGGCCGACCTCCGGGCCATCGACGGCGGAGACGACGAACAGTGCCAGATCCGCCGCCCGCAGTGCCGCGCGGGCGTCGCCGGAGAAGTCGGCGTAGCCCGGGGCGTCGATCAGGTTGATCCTGTGGTCACCCCAATCCACCGAGGCCACCGCCAGCCCCAGTGAGATCTTTCGTTCCTGCTCCTCAGGGTCGTGGTCGAGGATGCTCGTTCCCGAGTCGACAGACCCGTGCCTGGTGGTGGCGTCGGCTACGTACAGGAGTGCTTCGGCGAGGGAGGTCTTCCCGCTCCCGCCGTGGCCGACCAATGCCACGTTTCGGATCTTCTCGGGTGTCACTCGTCGAACCTCCTGTAGAGCCGGGATCAATCGAGCATAGTGAGCCTCCGGGACCCATCGCCCGGGCCGGTCGACCGTATGTGCAGGGCGATTGGTCCTGCTACGTTTGCCCGATCGTGATCGACTTGCGGGTCCGTCCTCGCGTACAGGGGATACTCCAGCCAATCGGCCAGTTCCTGGCCCGGATCGGAATCTCGCCCACGTTCATGACCCTGTTTGGTTTCGTGGTGGCGGCGGTCGGCGCCATCGTGGTCGGGTTCGGGTCGCTCGTGGTGGGAAGCCTCATATTCCTCGTGGGGTCGGCGTTGGACGGATTGGACGGTGCGGTGGCTCGGGCATCGAACCGGGTCACGGCGCGGGGCGCCTTCCTCGATGCCACCGTTGATCGCCTGGGGGAGATCGCGATGCTCACCGGTTTGGCGGTCGCCCAGCGGACCAACACCCGAGTGCTGCTCCTGGCTCTTCTCTCGATGGGTGCAGCCCTCATGATCCCGTACATGCGGGCCAAGGCCGAGGCCGAAGGCCTGGACGGCAAGGGTGGCCTCATGGGGCGGGCCGAGCGGGTGATCCTCTATTCGCTGGGTTTGCTGCTGGGCCAGGTCGAGCTGATGCTCTGGCTCATGCTCGTCGGCAACTGGTACACGGTGGGTCAGCGCTTTTGGTCGACGTATCGACGTATCGAGACGTGAGGCATCTGGCGTCCTACGCCGCATTCCGGCTGGCTATCGGGGCGTTCGGACTCCTCCCGCGCGGCGTGGCGATCGCCCTGGGAGAGAGGGTTGCCGGGGCAGCTCGGGTGTTGGTGAAGGACAGGCGCAGGATGGCCATCCGACACGCCCGACGGCTGAACGTCGACGACGTCGAATCTCACACCCGGGCCGTGTTCGCGGCCTACGGACGGTATTGGGCCGAGACGTTCTGGGTGCGGCCGCGCCGCCGGGCCGAGATCGAAGCCTCAACGGTCCTGGTGGGGGAGGAGATAATCAATGAGGCGCTCGGAAGGGGCAGAGGATTGGTCATCGCTCTCCCTCATCTCGGAAACTGGGAGTACGCCGGCCCCCTGGGAGAGAAGCTCGGGTTCGAGTTGGTGGCGGTGGCAGAGAATCTCGCCAACCGTCGCATCCGCGATTGGTTCGTGGACTTGCGTCGCAGGCTCGGTATCAAGATCGTCTTGGCGACGGGATCGGTGGCTGTGATGAGAGAGCTCGAGAAGGTCTTGGGACGGGGCGGCGCCGTGGCGCTGCTGTGTGATCGCGACCTCAAGGGTCGAGGCGTGGAAGTCGACTTCTTCGGTGAGCGGACCACCTTGCCCGCCGGACCGGTGTCGCTCGCCCAGCGCACCGGAGCGCCCCTCCTCCCGGCGGCGGCCTACTTCGGACCCGGAGGAACGCATCGTGTGGTGATCCTGACGGAGGTCCCGTTGACGGGCGGACCCGACCGGGCAGAGGTCGTCGCAACGACAACTCAGGAGCTTGCCCGGCGTCTGGAGAGCCTGATCCTCGAGGCACCGGAGCAATGGCACATGCTCCAGCCCAACTGGCCGAGTGATCGAGCATGAATGTCGGCATCGTCTGTCCCTACGACCTCGGTGCACCGGGTGGTGTACAGCGGGTGTGCATGGACCTGGCGGCCCAGTTGCGCGGGATGGGCGATTCGGTGATTCTCGTAGGCCCTGGTGAAGGTGACGGTTGGATCTCGGTCGGTTCGACGATCCCGATCATGGCGAACGAATCGCGTGTACCGGTGGCGCTGACGCCCGCTCTCATGGGCAGGGTGGACGACGCGCTGGCGGGCGTGGACGTGGTGCATGTCCACGAGCCGTTGATCCCGCTCGTTGGATGGGCGGCGATGCGAGTCGAGAAGCCGATCGTGGCGACTTTCCACGCCGATCCGCCCGAGTGGGCCCGAAACCTCTATTCGCGGTTCGGGAAGTGGCTCACCAAACCATTCCGGCGAGCTTCCATCACTGCTGTAAGCGACGTCGCGGCGTCGGCCATTCCGGACGATTGGGGAGCCCCACACATAATCCCGAACGGGGTCGACGTCTCCTCGTATGAGGTGGACACGCCGCGGGACTGGAATCGAGTCGTGTTTCTGGGCCGCGACGACCCGAGGAAGGGGTTGGACGTGATCCTCGAGGCTTGGCCGGCCATCAGGGCGGTACACCCGGAGGCCCACCTGATGGTGGTCGGTGTCTCCCGCAATGAAGCCCCCGATGGAGTCACATATGCCGGGCGGGTCCGGGAAGGGGAGAAGCGACGGCTGCTTGCGGGATCGGCTGTGATGGTGGCCCCCAACCTGGGGGGAGAGAGCTTCGGGATCGTGCTCGCGGAGGCGATGGCCGCGGGGTGCGCAGTCGTGGCCTCCGACATTCAGGCGTTTCGGGACGTTGCCCAACACGCGGCCGCCTACGTGGCGCCCGGAGACGTCGAAGGGTGGTCGGAAACGGTGGTCACGCTGCTCCGATCGCCCGAGTGGATCGATTCTTTACAGTCCGCCGGGCGGCGTCGAGTTCGCGACTACGACTGGGCCACGGTGACTGCGGCATACCGAAGCGTGTACGAGGAGGCGACCACGTCCTGACTCGGGCGTGGCAACCTGGCCGCTCGGGTACCATTCGGGGTGGAAGGAGATCAGCCGTGGAACGTGGAACTGAACTGGTCAAGCGGGGCTTGGCCGACATGCTGAAAGGCGGCGTCATCATGGACGTGGTGACGCCGGACCAGGCGAAGATCGCCGAAGAGGCCGGCGCCGTGGCGGTGATGGCCCTGGAACGTGTCCCGGCCGACATCCGCAAGGACGGTGGCGTGGCGCGGATGTCCGACCCGGAGATGATCTCGGGAATCCAGGAGGCCGTGACGATCCCGGTGATGGCGAAGGCTCGTATCGGCCACTTTCTCGAAGCGCAGGTGCTCCAGAGCATGGCGATCGACTACATCGACGAGTCGGAAGTCCTGACCCCGGCCGACGAGGACAATCACATCGACAAGTGGGCATTCGTCACGCCGTTCGTCTGCGGCGCCCGTGACCTGGGCGAGGCGCTCCGGAGAATCGGCGAGGGTGCGGCGATGATCCGGACCAAGGGAGAAGCCGGCACAGGGAACATCGTGGAGGCGGTGCGCCACATGCGCACCATGACCAATGGAATCCGCGGTCTGACCGTGCTCGGAGACGAACAGCTCATGGCGGCTGCCCGGGACCTCAAGGCTCCATACGAGCTCGTGCGCGAAGTGGCCGAAACCGGGAAGCTGCCCGTGGTGAACTTCGCCGCAGGTGGGATTGCCACGCCGGCCGACGCCGCCCTCATGATGGCCCTCGGTTGTGACGGGGTGTTCGTCGGTTCGGGGATCTTCAAGAGCTCGAATCCGCCACTGTTCGCAAGAGCGATCGTCGATGCCACCACGAACTGGCAGAACCCCGAGATCGTCGCCAAGGTGTCCAGCGGTCTCGGTTCTGCGATGCCCGGCCTCGAGATGGAGACCCTGTCGGAAGCCGAGCACCTCGCCCGCCGGGGTTGGTGAGCGAGGAAGATGCCGCTCGTCGGTGTGCTCGCGCTACAGGGAGACTTCCGTGAACACGGAAGAACCTTGACGCGGCTGGGTGCCGAAGTTCGGGAAGTGAGGCTCCCGACCGACCTGGCGGGTCTCGACGCCATCGTCATCCCCGGAGGTGAGTCGACGACGATCGGCAAGTTGGCGGTGCGCTTCGAACTGCTCGAACCGTTGCGACGGCTGATCGAGGGAGGTTTGCCCACGTACGGGACGTGCGCTGGTCTCATCTTCCTGTCGGTGGCACTCACCGAGGGGGACCAGCCCCTTCTGGGAGTGCTCGATGTGGTGGTCCAACGCAACGCTTTCGGTCGACAGAACGAGTCGTTCGAGGCATCCCTCGACATCGAGGGGTTGGGCGCGCCTTTCCACGGTGTCTTCATCCGGGCTCCGTGGGTTTCGAAGGTGGGGTCGGCAGTGGAGGTGCTGGCGACCGTGGATGAGCACCCCGTGATGGTGCGTCAACACAACATTCTCGGCACCTCCTTTCACCCCGAATTGACCGGCGACGACCGGATCCACCAGATGCTGATCGACTCGATTCCAGCGGAGTAGACATGTCAGGCCATTCCAAGTGGGCGACCATCAAACGAAAGAAGGGCGCCAACGACGCCAAGCGCGGCAAGTTGTTCGCCAAACTCGTCAAGGCCGTCGAGGTGGCGGCACGCCAGGGTGGGCCAAACCCGGCCGGCAACGCCACCCTCGCCCAGGCGATCGCAAAGGCGCGGGCCAGTTCGGTGCCGATGGACAACATCGAACGAGCCATCAAACGCGGTTCGGGAGAACTCGACGGCGCCCATTACGAAGAGATCTGGTACGAGGGATACGGGCCGGGAGGCGTAGCGTTCTACTGCCAGATCCTCACGGACAACCGGAACCGGGCGGCGTCGGATGTCCGATCGACGTTCAATCGCAACAACGGCGCTCTCGGTGAACCGGGGTCCGTCGGGTACCTGTTCGAACCGAAGGGTCACATCGTCGTCGCCGGTGACGAAGAGGCCGTGATGCTGGCCGCTCTGGAGTCGGGAGCAGAGGACGTGCGTTCTGCGGGCGACAGTCACGAGGTGATCACTTCGCCCACGGACCTGTTCGCGGTCAACGACGCCCTGATCGAAACCGGGCTCGCCGTCGAGTCGGCCGAGGTGGTCCAGATGCCCTCGAACGTGGTGCCGGTCGATGCGTCGACCGCGTCCAAGGTGTTGCGACTGGTGGATGCCCTCGAGGATCTCGACGACGTGCAGACCGTGTACGCCAACTACGACATCGACGACGCCGTGATGGCTGAACTCGTCTCCGACTGAGGCTGCTCATCGAGGGCGGGCCCCGGAGAACCCGAGTCATCGATTACGTGCCCCGAAACCGCCGGCCTCCGTCAGGAGAGGAGCGCGTCGAGGTCGAACCCGGTGGCCTCGGACACGAGGGACTCCAGCGAGTCGAGATCGGTCGGGGCCACCGGTTGCCAGCCGATGTGCGAGAGCGGCGTGCGGTAGCGGGCCTCGAACTCCGTGCGAAGGTCCCGCTGGCGGCGCGATTCGTCGCCCCACCGCTTCAGGTTCTCGGCGAACACGGCCGCGACACGGCCGGGCCGGGCGTCGATCCAGTCCTCTGGCAGGGTTCGGTTGAAGACCACGGCAGTAGGCCGCGCTGCCACCTCCGGCAGATCGCGGAAGAACTTGACCGCTTCGCGAATCGGCGTCGGGTCCGAGGTCGTCACCACCAGGGTGGTGGCTTTCTTGAGATGGCTCTCGATCTGGCGGGAGCGCTGCGCCACACCGTCGTAGGTGGTCCGAAGGTCCATGAGGAACTGAGCGATCTCCTCGAGCAAGCCGGAACCGAGGATTTGATCCGCCAGCCGGAGGGCAGGTTTCGTGGCGCGATCGAAGAAGAGTTTGCGCCCCGGTATCGACGCTCCCGTCACCCATTTCAAGACGCGTCCGCCAACGAGCTCTGTCATTGCCCGGGGTGCGGTGAAGAACTCGATGCCGCCGGCCGCCGGGGGAGTGTCGATGATGACCAACTCCCATGCCCGCGCATCGAGGAAGGTTGCCGCCTCTTCGGCCGCCGCATACGACTGGCTCGCCGGGAAATGGTTGGTGGCTGCGTTGAAAAACGGATTGTCGACGAGCCGGCCGGCGGCTTCAGGTGTGGCGTGGCGCCGTGCGATGGCCGTCCAGGATGCGGAAGCGTCGAGCATGGCCGCCCACAGGTTGGGCTCAGAGGGATGGGGTGCAGGCTCCGAGCCGAGGTATTCGATGCCGAGGGCGTCCGCGAGGCGCCGGGCAGGGTCGACCGTCACGACGAGCGTCCTGTGTCCGAGACGGGCTGCCCGCACCGCCAGGGCGGCGGAGAGCGTCGTCTTCCCAACCCCCCCGCCTCCGGTGACGAGGAGTGCCCTGGTCATGGGAGCACCTCCTCTAGGGTGTCGGCGAGGAGTGCGGAGACCTCCGTCGGGGTCATCGTCCCAAACAGGTAGGGAAGCCGGATGTCGGGTGGCAGCCGGTCGAGCCAACGCTGTTGTTCTGTGTACAGCGACAGATGAAGGCGAGCGGCATCGCCCGCTCGACCAGATGGCAGGTTGGCGGACGCGTGATCGAGCGGAGGGAGCAGCCTGTTGGTCATGACGGTCGTTTCGCCCACCACCTCTTCCTTTCTCAACCAGGTGAGCGCTTCCACGGTCTCTGACGTGGGAAGCTCCTCGGCGAGCGTCACGAGCGTCAAGTTGGTCGCTCCTGGCTCGGCCAGGATGTGCTCCATCCAGGCCGCCTGCTCTCGGATGCGGCCGGACAGTACGAGTTCGGTGATCGACCGCGCCGCCCGCAGATATGACCCGATTTGACCGGTGGGCGGCGCGTCGACCACCACGAGATCCCACACCTCTCGTTTGACCTCCCACAACACTTTGCCCATCGTGACGATCTCACGAACGGCCGGCGCGGCCGAGGCGAGGGCGTCGAAGGCCCGCACGGCAGGACCGAACGCCATGATCGGGGGAAGACCGACTTGGACCTGGAGGTACTCGACCAGGGCCTTCGACCGATTCACCACCGACGTGGAAAGCCCGGGACGGTCTTCACGCGGTTCGAATTCGAGTGGTGGTACTCCCAGATGGGCGGCGAGACCGCCGCCGTCACCGCTCATAGCCAGCGCCAGGACCCGTGCGCCGCGCCGGTGGGCGGTCAGCGCGGTAGATGCCGCTACCGCGGACTTCCCCACTCCGCCCTTGCCGGAGACGATGACGAGCCTTCGCTCGTCGGTCATGTCAGCCGCTCAAGGGGATTCGGAGGACGAGTTGTCCTTCTTCGACCGACCAGGCGGCGCCACCGATCAACGAGTAGTCCGTGAAGTCGTTTTCCGCCTGGCTGATGAACTTCCGGCGCTCTTCACCGGCTACCGGTGGTAGGGGTCGGTCCTTCACGGCCTCGGCGCGCGTCCGGAACCGTTCAATCATCGCATCGACATCGAATTCGGCCATGACACCCAGAATAGGTCGGTTCGTTCAGCGATTCGGGTAGAGCTGTTCGACAATGGCCTCCACGGCACGGCGCCACGGTGGCAGCACGATTGAATCGGCTGGCGTCATTCTCTCCGACCCGAGTACGGAGTATCGAGGTCGACGGGCGGTGGTGATGTAGTCGTCCGACGTACAACGCTCGAGCAACGATGGGTCGATTCCGGCGACTTGCATCGCGGTTTCCGCAAGCTCGAACCAAGTCGCCGTGTCGCT
>JAOUGY010000457.1 GCA_029865445.1 Acidimicrobiia bacterium
GTCAATGACCCGTCGGGGCAGAACAGTGCGGGTCCGCATCCTCTCGTCACGTCCTCCGCATCGGCCCACATGACGTCGTCGGCGAAGACCGACATCGGGATGTCAGAAAATCGAGACGCCTGCACGGATTGCACCGACGCCAGCCGGCGTGACCCGGCCACCGATCCGTCGAGCGCTTTCAGAGTCGCTGCCCAAGTCGTGAGGAGTGACTTGGCCTGTTGTCCACCCAGGGTCGGGTTGGCTTGCGCCATGAGAGCGGCGACTCCGGCGACGTGGGGTGCTGCGTAACTGGTTCCCGAGCGGAACGCGTATCCGCCTCCGAGCGTGGCAGTCAGGATGTTGTCGCCTGGGGCAGCCAGCTCGATTTTCGTCGGGCCGCGGTTTGACGAGTCTGCGAGTGTGTCGCTGTCGGTGGTCCATGCCACGCTGATGAGGACGGGAGACTCGATCGAGGCCGGCGTCCATGGATTGGCGTCGTCCACGACGACACCGTCGTTGCCGGCGGCGGCCACGACCAGCACGTCGTGTGCCTCGGCGTACTCGATACCGGCCGCCACGAGCGGTTCGATGCCGGGAGCGCCGAGCGATATGTTGATGGCGTCTGCCCCGTTGTCGACCGCGTACACGATGGCTTCCGCAACCGAGTCGGCGGGACATCCAACGGCCCCGCACGCTTTCAACGCCATCACCTGAGCTTGGGGGGCGACTCCGGTCATGCCGTCTTGATTCACAGCCGCGACGACGACCGACGCCACCGCAGTGCCGTGCCCGACGGTGTCGTCGGGATCGGGGTCGTTGGAAGTGAAGTCCCACCCTGCCGTGTCGTCCACGTAGCCGTTGGAATCGTCATCCACGCCGTTGCCCGCGATCTCGCCGGGATTCGACCACACACGAGATGCCAGTTCGATGTGATCGGCGTCGATACCCGAGTCGATGACGGCGATCACCGAACCTCCACCCTGGTGCCAGCGCCACGTTTCGACAGCGCCGATATCGGCTCCGGGGGTTCCTCCGGATTGCCCGAGATTCCGGAGCGCCCACTGATCCTCGAAGCGCGGTTCGCTCTGGTCGAACATCTCGTACATCACCACCGGCACCACAGTGGACCCGAGGTCGCGGCTCAACAACTCCGCCTCACGTTGTGGATCGTCCGTCACCGGACCATCGAAGACTGTGAATCCGAGCACGGCCTCGCCTGCCCGAGGCGGAGCGAATGGTGTCGCCACGGCGAAACGACCCGGCACGACCTCAGGTTTGGTGTCGGGTGGTGGCGTCGGGAACGTGCCGGCCGCGACCAGCACCGCGAGCGCCAGAGCGGCAATTGGCATCGATGCGACAGGCTACCCGGCGTTCGGCGGAACCTGTCCAACGGACGCAGTTCAGGTCTTTGCACCTTGACAGTTGCAGCGGTTGGGTGTCTACCCTGGCGCCGAGCCCACCAGGGCTGATGGACTCAGGGGGAGATCATGCAACGGGTACTCGTACTCTCGCTCTTGGCGCTGCTCGCACTGCCATCGGTCGCCCTTGCGGCCGACCTGCCGCCGGGCGGTTCGTTCGTCGATGACGACGGATCCGTCCACGAAGGATCGATCGAGGCGATCGCGGCGGAAGGGATCACACGGGGCTGCAACCCTCCGGTCGGCGATCGATTCTGTCCCGACGATCCGGTGACGCGAGGTCAGATGGCCGCATTCTTGGTCCGTACGCTCGGATTGGGGGCGGCGGGCGGATCCGACCCGTTCACCGATGACGACTCCTCGGTGTTCGAGGACGACATCGAGCGGTTGGCCGCGGCTGGAGTCACCACTGGTTGCACCCCCACTCTGTTCTGTCCGGACGAGGCCGTCACCCGCGGCCAGATGGCCGCCTTCTTGAATCGGGCCTACGACTACCCGGCTTCCACCGCCGACCGCTTCACCGACGACGACAACTCGGTATTCAACGACGACATCAACCGGTTGGCCGCCGCCGGGATCACGGTTGGATGCGCACAGGGTTTGTTCTGCCCGGACGAGGCCGTGACCCGAGCCCAGATGGCCACCTTCCTCACCAGAGCTGAGGGCTTGACCCCCATGGTGCCGCCCCCGAGGGTCGAACCGCAGCTCGTTGAAGTCGCGTCGGGGCTAACGAGACCGGTGTACGTCACGAGCCCGAGCGGGGACCAGCGCGTGTTCATCGTCGAGAAGCCGGGGACGATCCGCATCCTCGATGGGCAGACCGTGGGCGCCACGCCGTTCCTCGACATCTCGTCTCAAGTGTCAGAAGCAGGCAACGAGATGGGGCTGCTGTCGATGGCCTTCCATCCCGACTACGCGTCCAACGGCCGATTCTTCGTCTACTACAGCACCCCGGGAGGCTCGGGCAATCACGTGAGTCGGGTCGCCGAGTACTCGGTGTCGAGTGACCCCGACGTTGCCGAGTCCAGCGGCACGATCATCTTGTCCGTCGATCAACCATATTCCAACCACAACGGTGGCCACCTCCTGTTCGGTCCGGACGGGTACCTCTACGTGGCCCTCGGTGACGGGGGCTCGGGCGGAGATCCGGACGGAAACGGCCAGGACCCGACGACCTTGCTGGGCTCCATCCTCCGGCTCGATGTCGATTCCGCTGACCCGTACGGGATTCCGCCGGACAACCCGTATGTGGGGAGTGCCGGCCGTGATGAGATCTGGGCGATAGGCGTGCGCAACCCGTGGCGGATCTGGTTCGACGAGGACCTGTTGTACGTCGCAGATGTGGGCCAAGGGGACTGGGAGGAAGTCACCGTGTTGAGCGTCGATGACG
>JAOUGY010000456.1 GCA_029865445.1 Acidimicrobiia bacterium
GGGGCCGCACTCGAGGCACGTCTCGACGCCGTCGACCTGGTGGCGACCAGCGACAAGTTCGCGGCAGCCCACAGGGCTTTCGCCGGCGAATCCGTTGTGTTGACCGTGCCGAAGGGTGTGACGCTCGAGCGTCCGGTTCTCATCGACGTGCAGGCGACACAACCCGGAACCGTCTCGTTCCCTTCGATCGTCGTCCGCCTGGAGGAGAACGCCGAAGCGTCGGTCCTTGTGCTCTTGCGCGGCGCGGACGGTCCGATCGTCCAGGTTCCCCACATCTCGCTCGATGCGGGGCCCGCCGCTCGACTGCGATTCACCACCGCTCAGGTGATGGGACCGCAGGCGACCAACGTGACACAACAGCACGTGCAGATCGACCGTGACGCATCCGCGAAAATCGGGGAAGTCGGTTTGGGTAGTTCCTACGCCCGGCTCGACCTAGACGTCGACCTGGTGGGTACGGGGGCCTCGACCGACGTCGTCGGGCTCTATTTCGGGGAGAACGAACAAGTCCTCGACTACCGGCTGGTCATGAACCACATCGGCAAGAACACTTCGAGCGACGTCTATCTCAAGGGCGCGGTCGAGGATCAAGCGCAATCTGTCTTCACGGGGCTGCTTCGCATCGAAAAGGACGCGACCCGTTCCTCGGCGTTCGAGACCAACCGCAACCTCGTGCTCTCGCCGGGGGCCCGTGCGAACTCGGTGCCCAACCTCGAGATCCTCTGTGACGACGTGGTGTGCGGCCACGGGTCATCGGTCGGGCCATTGGAGGAGGAACACGTCTACTACCTCCAGAGTCGGGGGCTTTCCCGGGCGCGAGCCGAACGAGTTCTGATCCGGGGCTTCTTCTCCGAGGTCATCGACCGTTTGCCTGCACCACGGCTGGCCGAACCGATCCGCCGGGTGGTGTTCCGTCGTTTCGAAGAGGCCCAGAGCGCAGGTCGGATTGCATGACGCGGGTCAGACTCGGAGAGCTCTCCGACCTGTCGGAAGGTACCGGCTTCCGGGTGGAAGTGGGGGACAGCCGGCTGGCGGTCTTCCGGGTGGGTGATTCTGTGTATGCATTGGGAGATCGGTGCAGTCATGCCGAGGCGTCGCTGTCGGAAGGCGAAGTGTTCGACGGCGAGGTGGAGTGCCCAAGACACGGGGCCACGTTCGATTTGGAGTCGGGGCGACCCACTGCGCTCCCGGCGAGCAAGCCGGTTCCCACCTACGAGGTGAGCATCGAAAGCGGGTGGGTGTTCGTGGAGGTTGAGGACTGATGGCAGCTGCACTGCAAATCGTCGGGCTCGAGGTCCGCATTGGCGACAAGGAGATCCTGCGGGGTCTGGATCTCGAGGTTCCTTTTGGCGAGATCCACGCCATCATGGGACCGAACGGCTCCGGCAAATCGACCCTGTGCCACGTGCTCTCGGGCAAGACCGGCTACGAGGTCGCCGGTCTGGCGACCTTGGCGGGCGCGGATCTTCTGTCCATGGACGTCGACGAGCGTGCCAGGGAGGGACTCATCCTCGGATTCCAATACCCTATCGAGGTGCCCGGGGTGTCGCTCCGGGTGCTCATGGAGGAGGCGCTCGACGAGCGGGGCGTGACCGGCAATGAGCGGATCACGGTGGAAGCGGAACGTTTCGACACAACTCGGTTTCTCGAACGATCGGTGAACGACGATCTCTCCGGTGGCGAGAAGAAGCGATCTGAGATCTTCCAGATGGCGGTCCTCGAACCGAAGGTCGCCCTGCTCGACGAGATCGATTCCGGGCTCGACATCGACGCTGTTCGCGAGGTCTCCGAAGCTGTCGAGGCGATGCGCAGTCCTGACATCGCCATCGTGATGATCACCCACTACTCCCGGATCCTCCGATACCTGTCGCCAGACAAGATTCACGTGATGATGGACGGACGGATCATCACCTCTGGTGGTCCAGAACTCGCCGAGGAACTCGAGACGGGCGGATACGAAGCCATCAGAACACGCCTCGGAATCGAGAAACGGGCCGAGACGGTGGAGAAGCGGCCGTCGGACTTCTTCACCGATACCCCCTTCGACGTGTGACCCTCCGGCGGCTTCGCCGGTCCCGGGGTGCTCATCAGTTACTGCTGCCCCTGCTCACGAGCAGCCAGGCCTTCACCGTCGGCAACTCCGTCGGGGGCGCCGAGACCTCCTCGGGGCGAACGCGAGTGTCAACTCGTCATTGCCGCGACCACCGCCTGAGGGTACCCCAGGGGCACCGGCGGGCATGGGGCTTGGTGGGCGGCGTGGCTTCAGTCGGTCGCCGCACCGACCTCTAGCCCTATACGTCTGATCTGCCGGGCGAGACGATGGAGTCGGGCCGAGCCCGCCTATTGGGAGGTTCTTGTGACTGCTCCAGAGATGACGGCGCCATGTATTGCTGTCCGCCGCGACGATGTGGTACCGATCTGCCCGTTTTGCGAAACAGACCTGCCGGAGATCTACCTGCGCAAGTTACACCGGTCCTTCGGAATGGGCCGCGGGTTCATCGTCTTCTGCCCGCACTGCCGCAAGGTCATGGGCTCGAGCGCTCAGTGGTACCCGTTCCCAGGCTGACCGTGTCTCTTCGCTGATCGGCACAGCAAAGCCCGCGCGGCGCCGAAACGGGCGTCGTGGCGGGTCGCCGCGATGGAATCGGCTGTGTTCCATCCTTGTTCCTGCCGGGCCCGCTGGTTCTCACCTCGGTGCGATTGGCGTCCAACAAGGCTGGGTGGAGGTCGCGGAGTGATGGCAGCTGCACCGCATATCGCCGGGGTCGAAGCGCTGTAACAGCAACC
>JAOUGY010000458.1 GCA_029865445.1 Acidimicrobiia bacterium
GACCTCGAACACCCTTGTCAGGCGATCGCCGACCTGATGACGTTGGCGGAACACAAACCGCTCGAGGAGTCGACCATCGCCTACATCGGTGACGGCAACAACGTGTGTCACTCGCTGATCCTGGCGGCGGCGATGGCAGGGGTGCAGGTGATGGTGGCGACGCCGCATGGGTACGAACCTGCGGCGGACGTCGTGGCGGCAGCGGGCGAGCACAGCTCGGTCACCGTGACCGACGATCCAGCCGAGGCGGTGGAGGGCGCCGACGCCGTCTATACCGACGTGTGGGCATCGATGGGCCAGGAGGACGAGGCCGTGCTGCGCAGAAGGCACTTCTCCGGCTACCAGGTGGATCTCCCGCTCTTCGAGCAGGCAAGGCCGGACGCGGTCTTCCTGCACTGTCTGCCCGCTCACCGCGGAGACGAGGTCTCGCACGAGGTCATCGAACATCCCCGCTCGCGGGTCTTCGATCAAGCCGAGAATCGCCTCCACTCGTTCAAGGCGATCCTCCTCGACGAGCTGGGGTGAATCCGGTCGATCTGCTCGGCGGACATCCGGCCGAAGTCGCGCCCGGCCTGCTGGGCTGGACTCTGACGACGCAGGTGGCGGGGTCGGTCACGTCGGTGGTGATCAGGGAGGTGGAGGCCTATAGCCAGGACGATCCGGCCAGTCATGCCTTCCGCGGCCGGACAAGGGCGAACGGTTCGATGTTCGCGGGCGCCGGGACCTTGTACGTGTACCGCTCGTACGGCATCCATTGGTGTGCGAACGTCGTCACGGGGCCGGTTGGCGAGGGGGCGGCGATCCTCATTAGGGGCGGGCAGCCACTTCGCGGTGAGTCGTTGATGGGCGAGAGGCGGGGTCGGGCCAACCATCTGACCGACGGTCCCGGCAAGCTGTGCCAGGCGCTCGGGATCGACGGTTCGTTTGATGGGACCTCCCTGTTCACCGGGCCGGTCCGGTTGGCGCCGGGGCCGGCGCCGGCCGGGTTCGAGGCGACGCCACGCATCGGGATCGCCCGGGCGGTCGACGTGCCCTGGAGGTTCGTCGCAATCGACGCCTGACACCGTGGTTGGATTCGCCCGGAGCCCAGCCGGTCGTCCCTGGAAACGCCCTTCGCTAACCTCCGGGAGCGCCATGCCCACCCTTGATACTCATCTGGAACGCTTGTCTGCCGGTGCGGACGTCATCACGCCGTCGGACGAGTTGGCCGCAAGGCTCGAGACCGGCCGGCCGTTGCGAGTGAAGCTCGGACTCGATCCGACGGCTCCGGCCGTGACGCTGGGTTGGGCCGTGGTCCTCCGCAAGCTCAGGCATTTCCAGGAGATGGGTCATACGGCCGTTCTGATCGTGGGTGACTTCACGGCCCAGGTCGGCGACCCTTCGGGAAAGAGCGAGACCCGACGTCGCCTGAGCAAGGATGAGGTACAGCGCTACGCCGACTCCATCCTGACGCAGTTCCGCAAGGTCCTCCTGAACGACAGGTTGGAGATCCGCTACAACTCCGAGTGGTTGTCCGGTTTCGACATGGCCGAGGTGCTCGAATTGACCTCGAAGGTCACGGTGGCGCAGATGTTGGAGAGGTCGGACTTCGCTCAGCGGCATGCGTCTGGAACCCCGATCTCGATCATGGAGTTCATGTATCCGCTTCTACAGGGTTACGACTCGGTGGCTGTGGAGGCCGATGTGGAGCTCGGGGGGTCCGATCAGCTCTGGAACCTGATGATGGGACGCGTGATTCAAGAGCGATACGGCATGACTCCGCAGGTGGCGATGACGATGCCGCTGCTCGTCGGCACCGATGGTGTCAACAAGATGTCGCAGTCTCTGGGCAACTACATCGGCGTCGAGGACACCCCCGAGGAGATGTTCGGCAAGACGATGTCCATTCCCGACGACCTCATGGTCCAGTGGTTCGAGCTCGCCGCCGATGTGCACGGAGAGGAACTGGCTGCGATCCGGTCCGGACTGGACGATGGATCGCTTCACCCTGGCTCCACAAAACGTGACCTGGGTCGCCAGATCGTCTCGTTGTACTGGGACGAAGACGCGGCCGCCCGCGCCGAGGCCGCTTTCGATCTGATCCACAAACGAGGAGAGATCCCCGACGACGTCGATGAGTTTCCCGTCGGCGACGGTGATCCTGTATCGCTGCCATCACTCCTGCGGGATGCGGGTCTCGTTGGCTCGGCGGGGGAGGCGAGACGCATGATCCAGCAGGGGGCCGTCAAGCTCGAGGGGGAGCGAATCACCAATGGCGAGCTGGCGCGGGCCGACGTCGTGGGACGGGTGGTCCAGGTTGGCAAACGCCGTTTCGTTCGCCTGGTTTGACTCGACCGGCTCGTGTGCTACTGTTCCCCATCCGCCGGTCAATGGCCGGCAATGTCCTGACGTTCACCGGCTCCTGAAATGCGGGAACGCCGACGGCCTTGGGTCCGAGGGTCCAAGGTCAGTCCGAGGGTGGATTTGTCAGAGGTCACAAGGGTCACTACCATGACTCTTCGCCTGCCCGGAGGTCCGGCAGTGCACCGGGCTCCTTGACAACTGAACAGCGTGCCAAAAACCAGCATGCGCTACCGAGACGTCGACGGTTCGCCGTCGCCGTCACGGAAGCAAGCATCAAAGCTCGGGTGACGGCCTCATAGAGGCTCTGATCCCGGGACCTAACTGAATCGTGATTCCGATTCAACTGAGGGATGCAACTCAATCACTGACAGGATCCTTCCGAGCCCTGCAAAGGGTGAGGAAAGTGAATGTACGTTGGAGAGTTTGATCCTGGCTCAGGACG
>JAOUGY010000459.1 GCA_029865445.1 Acidimicrobiia bacterium
ACGGCCTGGATGAGGGTCTGGAGATTTTTCTGTGGATGGAGCCTGCCCACGAACAAGATCCGGGATGAGCCTGTTGAGCTGGTCTGCTCCATCGTCGCGGTCGATGTGAGGTCGATTCCGTTGGGGATGTGCACGATCGAACTCCGTGGCACCCCTGCCGCGGTGAGCTCGTCGACGATGGTTGGATTGAGCGCCACGAACCGATCCGCTGCGAGCGCAGTTGGCAACATGTATCGTGCCAGCGCCAGCTGTTCACCTTGTTTCATCTTGAGGACGTCACTGGCGGGTCCGCTGTTCGCGACCTTCACCAGCACGGGCCGGTGGGCCAATTTTGCGGCCTTCACCGTCGCGTAGGTGTGGTAGTTGAGCCCGTGAACGTGGAGGACGTCATATTGACGGCGATGGCGGAGGATGTGTGCCGCAAGCGTGACGATGTACAAGTACCCGCCGAACTTCCTCAGGCCGCGTATGCCGAAGAACTCCCACAACGTTTGATGGCGGATCACGGGGACTCCCTCGACTTCTTCCCGTCGGCGAGTGCCCCGGAACCACCGGCCTGTGAGGACGGTCACGTCAACCCCGGCGGCTTGCATCGACTTGGCCAGGGTTAATGCTTGCCGTTCTGTTCCACCCACCCAGGGGTGGAACAGTCGAACGACCATCGCCACTCGGATGCGACGGTTCACGGCCGTCAACCCGACAGGGTGGTCGGCGGCGCGGGGTCGGCTCTGCGAAGAGAGCCGGACCACTCGCTCATGCAGGCTCGCTTTCGACGATTCGGTACGCCGGTACGGGGCGTCCCTTTCGGTCCAAGAGACCGGTGCGCATGTGCCACAGCGTCATCCGCACTCGTTCGGCGGGGACGGTCCCGAGCCAGTAACGCAGCCGGTCAACAGCCGAGAGCTTGCGGGCATCGGTCTGGTAGCCGAGTTTCGCCATTTCTGTCGCGGCGACTCTGTCGACAAAAGACACCTGGGTCGGCGGCAACACCTGGCGGTACTTCCCGATGGACTCGGTCGAGATCTCGCCCGAGGCTCGACTTCCGTAGCTCGAATTTGCACCTTGGTCCCGGAACTCCGCAGCTCCCCGCATTGTGAGCATGTCCTCGGAGTAGGGCTCCTCGATGCACTCGCACACGCGCCGCAAGCTCCCCTCGGGATCCCGCACGAGGTCTTCGTATCGGAGCACCAGGTAGCGCGATCCGTACCGCTCGGTGTTGTCGGCGGCGAGGCGGACGGATGCCAGCCACTCGGCGATGCCAGCTCCCACGCCGCCCCGCCGCCGTTTCCAGCGGGTCTTCGAGGAGGCATATCGGTCACGAGGGTCCCGAACCATGTGGATGATTCGCGCGTCGTCGAATGCTTCGTAGATCGGTCGCGCGTATCGCTCGGTATTCAGCGACTTGTCGCCCCAGCGAGGTTTGGCCATGCGATCTGCCTGTTGCCGTTCGATCAGGTCGAACAGGCGACCGTACGTCCTGGAACCTGCCACGAAGTCGGCGCGGAGACGGTCCCAGTCCGGCTCGAGCTTTACCAGACGCTGGTAGCGCTTCATCATGTCCAGACAGGCGTCGAGGTTGGCGTCATCGCTCAGGTCGCCGTATTGATCGTAGAAGTGGGTCCAGAGGTTGGTCCGCCTCGTCATGGCGATATTGGGGTGCGACGCCAGGAGAGCGAAGATGAGGCTTGTTCCGGAACGCTCCAATCCCGCAACGTAGATTGGGCCGCTCATTGTTTCCTCCTTTCGGCATGCGCCTCGCGGGCCGCTCGCCCGGTTGCGAGTCCGGTGCTGGTATCCCGGGACCATGTTCCGTCATCGGCGCCGATGGGATAGCCGATGCGAGCCGCGGCCCGGGCAGTGATGAAGCGCACCAAACGCACCCTTGTCTCCGATAGCGCAGGTGGCTGAGCTTTGGCGGGCAGGTGAGCCGTGAATGCGGCTTCTTGGGCGTCGTGGTACCGGATACCGGCGACCGTCGAGATCGCGCTCAGCGCCTCGCCCGGGTTGGCGGCGATGTCCTCATATCGAACGATGCGGTATCGATGATCGAAGACTTCGGCGTGCTCTGTGGCCCTCGTGGCGGAGACGCGCCACTTGACAGCGTTCCACACCAGCCGGAGTGAATCCTGGGGTCCGAACGCGAGCTGACGAGCGGGGTCGCGCACGAGGTGGATCACTACGGCGTCGGGGATCGACGCGAGCACCTCGTCGGCAATGGCGGCGCCCTCGCCGAGTTGGATCCCCCATCGTTTCTTGCCGCGTGAGGCGGCGAGCGTCTTGTGCGCCGCTCCCAAGAGTTGGTAGAAGTCTGCAGGCCCCTGCTCGAATCTGCTCGTCAGTTCCTCATGGGCCTTGAGAGCGGCGAGCGGGTCCGACTTCAAGAGTTCATCGAGAAAGCGAGTCCGGTCCTCGGGTAGCGACAGGTCCTTGAAACGGCGCCGCAGTCCCAACCAATGCTCGACGTGTCGTGTCATGTCGAGGTCGGGATCTGTTGCGAGGGCAATTCTCAGCGGAGTCTTGCCGGTGTGAGCGAGTCCAACGAGGATCACCGGTCCGGTAGTCGTCTGGGTGGTCACGATCACACCCGCTCAGTCGGCGACTCGACGAACATCCGCGCTCCGTACTTACGCGGCACCAGCCGTGGGAAGCGTTGCTGGCCGAATTCCACAGCAAGCCAAAGGGTCATACGAGCGAACTGGCCGGGCCAGTCGAGGATTGCGAACCGCAGTCTCTCGCCAAGATCGAAGCCCAGAGCCGTCGGCTCGTATCCGAGGCGCTTCATC
>JAOUGY010000460.1 GCA_029865445.1 Acidimicrobiia bacterium
GTCAGGACGCGAGAGAGGGGGCCGCCGGGTGTGGCGACCCCCTCCTTCGTCGGTATGTGATCAGCCGAGCGTCGACGGAACCTCGATGGTCCCGTCGATGATCATGGCCTTCAGCTCGTCGAGCTGAGCGGCGATGTCGTCGACGAATCCACCGGTAGTTGAGTAGCCGACACCATCGACCGACAGGTCGAACACGCGGTCACCACCGGTGAAGCTGCCGTTGATGACGTCGTCGATCGTCGAGGCGACGGCGATGTCGACCCGCTTCAGCATCGAGGTCAGGATGTACGGCTGCAGCTCGGCGGACGCCGTCAGATACTGATCGGAGTCCACGCCGATCGCCCACAGTTGGGTTCCCTGCTCCTCAGACTTCGCCTTGGCGGATTCGAAGAGACCGCCACCGGAGCCACCGGCGGCGTGGTACACCACGTCGGCGCCGCCGTCATACATGGCGTTGGCCGCCTCGGCCCCCTTGGCCGGATCGGTGAACCCGGTGAAGTCCGGCGGCTGGGTCAGGTAGTTCGAGACGATCTCGATGTCGGGGTTGATGTACTCGGCCCCGGCCCGGTATCCGGCCTCGAACTTCTGGATCAGCGGGATGGCCACGCCACCGATGAATCCGATCTTGCCGGTGGTCGACTTGAGCGCCGCTGCCGCACCGACGAGGAACGAACCCTCGTGCTCGGCGAAGAGGAGCTCCGACACGTTTGGCAGGTCGTACGGCGCGAAGTCGGCGTCGGCGAGCGCGGCGTCGGTGATCGCGAAGAACGTCTCCGGATAGGCCTCGGCGTTCGCCTCGACGGCATCCTCGAAGAGGAAGCCGTTTCCGATCACGAGGGCCGCACCCTGCGAAGCAGCCAGGTCGAGCAGCTCATCGCGGTCGTCACCGGCCGTGTTGGCCTGGAGCTCGACCGGTTCGAACCCATACTCGGCCAGCTTCTCGTCGAAGCCGCGAGCCGCCGCATCGTTGAACGACTGGTCGCCACGACCGCCGATGTCGAAGACGAGCGCAACCGAGATGTCGGACCCGTCCACCATCACTTCGGTGGTGTCGGTCGAGCCCTCGGTTGTGTCGGTCGAACCTTCGGTGGTGTCAGGAGCCGGAGCCTCGGTCGTGGCAGGGGCTTCCGCCTCGGTGGTGTCGCCACCCTCTTCGCTGCCGCCGCAAGCGGCGATCACGAGGGTGAGAGCGGCGAGCAGCGCCAGCAGGCGCATATATCGCTTCACGTTGTTCCTCCCAAATAGGATTGCGGACGGACGGAGAGTCCGTCGATTCCGAGGATAGCGTTGTCTCCCGGGCTCAAAGGCCGGAAGCACTCCCAGCATGTCCGTCGAGGCCGGTCAGCCGGTCGACCAACAGCTCTGAGAACCGTCGCCCCTCGACGGTGACGCCGACCCAGGCATTGTCACTGCGGCCGCTCACACCCATGAGATCCACAACCGTCCGCCCCACCGTCAACGGCGAGGCGGTTTCGACCTCGACATTGAGGCGCCGGGTCTTGATGATCGTCGGGTCGATGACATGGGCGACCGCTGCTGCGTCATGGATCGGGGCGATCGGATCACCGTAGATACGGGCATACCGCGCACGGAAGAAATCTGTGAGTTCGGCCACGAAACGACCCACAGAACCCGAGGCGCGCAAGACCTCGGAGTCGTCCACCGACAGCAGGGTGTGGTGAGTGACGTCGAGGCCGACCATTGTCACGTCGAGGCCCGAGCCGAACACCGCCGCCGCGGCGTCGGGGTCCACCCAGATGTTGAACTCGGCCGAGGGCGTCACGTTGCCGAGGCCGATGGAACCCCCCATGAGCACGATTCGTTCGATCGAGGGCCGGACCTGGGGATGCCGCTCCAAGAGCAGAGCGATGTTCGTGAGCGGACCGGTTGGAACAAGCGTCACGGGGCGAGCGGCGGCCGCCAGCCAGCCGGCCATCGCCTCGACGGCGTGCCCGGGCACAGGTTCCGATGCCGCCTCCGGCACCTCCGGTCCGTCGAGACCACTGACGCCGTGAATGTGCTCGGCCACGTGCAACTCGCGAACGAGGGGCCGGTCCGCCCCGGCCGCCACCGGTACGTCAGGCCGTCCGGCCACAGCGAGCACCCGCAGAGCGTTGACGGTCGTCTTGTCCACAGTCGTGTTCCCGGCAACCGTCGTGATTCCCACCAGATCGAGTTCAGGGGATGCCAGCGCCAGCAGGATCGCGATGGCATCGTCGTGGCCGGGATCGCAGTCGAGGATGATCGGTGTGGGCATCGGCCCGAATCTACCTCCGGGCTGCGCCGTGCTGCGTTCGGGTACCGTCACCGATCATGGATTTCGATCAGGAGTTCTTCCCCAATCACATCGGTCTCGAGATCACCGAGGCCACGCCCGACCTCGTCGCAGGGCGACTCGACGCCACCGTCACCCACCAACAACCTCAAGGCGTGACCCACGGCGGAGTCCACGCGTCCATCGTCGAGACCCTCGCCTCCGTGGGTGGAGCGCTGTGGGCGATGGAGCAGGGAATGGCCACCGTCGTCGGCGTGAGCAACACCACCGATTTCATCCGTCCGCATTTCACAGGATGGCTCCACGGGGTGGCGACCCCGGTGCATCGTGGACGCACCCAACAGATCTGGATGGTCGAGGTCACCAACGATGCCGGGAAACTCGTCGCCCGCGGCCACGTCCGCTTGCAGAACCTGGCGCAGCCGCACACCGAGAGCTGACACGCCCTCACCAGGAAGGGTCTTTCGTCCCCGGACTAAGGCCGGTTGAAGGCCCCAACCGA
>JAOUGY010000461.1 GCA_029865445.1 Acidimicrobiia bacterium
CTCGAACGTGTCGATGCGCCTCAGTCGGCCGTCGGCGGTGACCAGCTCGATGGCCGTGACGGCGTTCGACGCGAGCCCGTATCGGCGTGACAACCACCCGATCCCGCCTCCGAGGGTGTATCCGACCACGCCGACGTCTGGGGAGGATCCGCCGAGCCCGGCGAGACCGCCTTTCGCCGCGGCGGCGGCGACGTCGCCCCACAGCGCTCCCGAGCCCACCCGGCACGTTCTGCCGCTGATCGAGATGTCGCGCAGGCCAATCGTGCGCACGAGGATCGAATCGTCGAGTGTCGTGTATGCCGTTGCTCCATGGCCGGTTCCCTGTGTGACGATCCGGGCGCCGAGTTCCTGTGCCGCCCGAACCGTTGCGATGACGTCCGCCGTCGAATCCGGGAAGACGACCGCCAGTGGACGCTGATCGACCGCGAGGTTCCATGCCTGCCGCGCCGCGTCCCATCCGGACTCTCCGATGGTGATGGTCTGGCCCTGGATTCCCGCCCGATCGAGAACGGAACGTGTACTGCGAGTTGCGATGTTCGTTGTCATGGATCCACTGTCCGGGATCACGCCCCGGATGTGAAACAGCCCTTTCGTGTGGCTGTGACAACGAGGCTTGGTGGATCGGTAATCTGCGCGCGGTGAGCATCGAACTGCGGCATCTTCGGGCGTTTGTGGCCGTGGCCGAGGAGTTGAACTTCACCCGAGCTGCCGAGCGGTTGTTCATCGCCCAACAGGGTTTGAGTTCACAGATCCGCCAGCTCGAAGAGCGGGTTGGTGCCAGGTTGTTCGATCGGGACACGAGAAGTGTGGCGCTCACCGCCGCGGGACTGGCGTTGTATGACCAGGCGAAGGCCCTCATCGAGGGCGCAGACGCGGCCGTCGCAGCGGCGCGCGAGGCGGACGGCCACGCCACCCGATCCCTGACCGTGGGGTTCGTGGTCGCTCCGGAACACGGTTCGTTCGCCCACGTCCTGGCCGAGTTCGGGTCCAGACACCCGGACGCCAATCTGATGATCCGGTTCGGAGACGCCACGGACCCCAGCGGGGGGTTGCGAACGGGCGATGCGGACGTGGCATTCGTGTACGGCCCATTCGACGATGCGGGACTCGAGCGGCGGCACTTGTTCACTGAGCCGGTCGGGGCAGTGATGTCGGCCGACCATCCGCTGGCCGCAGTCGATCCCCTCGACCTCGAGGTGTTTCTGGACGAGCCGACATTCGAGTTCGGGACCGACGATCGGACCTGGCGTGACTATTGGATGTCCACCGCACTCCGCAAAGGCAAGGCACCCAAGATCGTTGCCCAGTTCAGGGCGCTCGACGGACTGGTGGAGGCGATTCGCGCCCGATTGGGCGTCCACACCGGGACTCGATCACTTGCCGAGATGGGCGGGTCCAGTCTGTTGTGGAAACCCGTGGAGGGGCTCGTGCCACTCGAACACGACGTTGCTTGGCGCACGGGCGACCTCCGGAAGGTGGTCGCCGACTTCGTCGCCGTGGCGATCGATGTCTTTGCCACCCAGGCCGAGGTCTAGTCGCCGTCGAAGCGATGGTCTTGGACGTCTCTTCGTTCGGAACGGAGAGCCGGGCCGTCAGGTGAGTCAACCGGGCATAGGATGAGTCCGTGTCTGATCGGCGCACGTTGTTGAGCCCTGTGGTCTCCGATGGGCTGCTGGCCACCGCGATCTTCATTGTCGAGGCGATCGCGTCAGCGCGAGGATGGCCCGGTGCGCCATCGGGTCTCGCCGCGCTGGGAGCACTCCCGATGCCGGCGTGGGGCCTGTTGGCTGCAGGGAGCGGGGCACTCGTGTGGCGGCGGTCCCGGCCATTTGCGGTTCTGGCGGCGGTAGTCGCCGCCTACGTGGTCTGGCATCTGCTCGACTATCCACTGGGGCCGTCATTGGCGATCTTCGTGGCCATGTACGGCATAGGCCGTCGTGTGGCCGAGGTTCCGAAGTCACTGGGAGTCCTGACTGTCGCTGTTCTGGCCATCGTTGCTGTGGGTCTCCGAGACGGTGATCCGCCAACCGATCTGGCCTTGGGGGCGACGGTCGTCCCTCTACTGCCCTGGTACATCGGTCGCAGGGTCGCCGCTCGCTCGGAGCATCTCCTGTTGCTCGAGGAACGGGCCGCATCTCGAGATCGGGAACGGGCGGCTGAACTACGCCAGGCGGTGGAGGAGGAGCGGAGGAGCATTGCCCGGGAACTACACGACGTCGTGGCGCACAGGGTGAGCCTCATGACCGTGCAGGCAGGCGCCGCCCAGGCGATCTTGAGCAAAGACCCAGAGCGGGCGCTGGCCTCGATGACTGCCGTAGAAGAAGCGGGACGGGCGGCGCTCGACGAGCTCAGGCATCTCCTCGATGTGCTCGGACCGCGTGCCGGCGGTCTGCCCCGGGCGCCGGCCGCCTCCATCGCCGATCTCTCCAAGGTCGCCTCGCAGATGGAGAGCGCGGGCCTCGCCGTCGACCTCGACGTCGATGGCGTGAATCAACCCCTTCCGACCAGAGTCGAGATGTCGGCGTTCCGGATCGTGCAGGAGTCCCTGACGAACGCTCTCCGGCACGCGGGTCCCGGTGCCCGCGTCGCTGTACGGCTTGCTACCGACGCGAGCGACCTCTCCATCCAGGTGACAGACGACGGGGCTGGGACCGCCGTGGGGAACGGCTCGGGGAGGGGGCTCGCAGGCATGCGCGAACGAGCCGAATTGCTCGGAGGCAGTTTCGAGGCCGGCCCCATTGCCGAAGGGGGATTCGAGGTTCGAGCCATACTG
>JAOUGY010000137.1 GCA_029865445.1 Acidimicrobiia bacterium
GCCTACGACAATGCCGAGATCACCGCCTACCTGGGCAACCGGGTCGTCCTCGAGATCCTCAACGGCATGGCCGAAAGCGCCGCCGGCCTCTAGCCCGAGATTCCGCCCCGGCATCCAACCAACTCTGGGTTGGGGAGTTGGGAATCACGCATCTGGCCCGCGGTTCGGCGGCCAGATGCGTGATTCACTCGGACGAGCGTTCGCGGCGGCCCTGCAACACGAGGAAGATGGCGGTCGCCAGCACCATCACCCCAAAGATCATGGTGCCCAACACGTTCACCTGAGCCGGCACGCCTCGACGCGATGCGCCGTAGACGTAGACGGGGAAGGTCAACACCGAACCAGACGTGAAGTTCGTGATCACGAAGTCGTCGAAGCTGAGCGCAAACGCCAGCATGTACGCCGCCACCACACCGGGCATGATCATCGGAAGCGTCACCCGTCTGAAGGTCTGCCACTCGTTGGCGTACAGGTCCATGGCCGCTTCTTCGTAGTGGTCGTCCAACCCCACGATGCGGGCCCTCACCGTGACCACGGCGAAGCTGACGTTGAACAGGATGTGTCCTATGAGGATCGTCCAATAGCCGCGACCGACCTGGCCCACGATGAAGAGTGCGAGCAAGGACGAACCCATCACCACCTCGGGGGTCGCCATCGGAAGGAAGAGCAACAGGTTTGTCGACGAGCGACCCTTGAATCGGTACCGGACCAGCGCCAGCGCGATGAGGGTGCCGAGGATCGTGGAGATGAGCGCCGACAGCAACGCGATGGTGATCGAGTTGAGCACGGCGCCACTGAGTCCGGGTTCACTGAAAGGCTCGGCCCAGTGTCGAAGTGTGAAACCTTCCCAAGAAACGTTCCTGCGCCCCTGAAAGTCGTTGAACGAGAAGGCCACCACGATGAACACGGGCAGGAACAGGTAGACCAGCCCCAACCCGAGCAGCGTGCGGTAGATGTACTTCGCCTTCACTGCAACAACTCCTCAGTCCCTACACGTCTCACATAGACGACCACCATCGTCACCACGATCGCCATCAAGGTGAGAGAGATCGCCGCTGCCGCCGGGTAGTCGACGATGACCAGGAACTTCGACTGGATGACGTTGCCCATCATCGTCCACGTCCGGTTTCCCAACAGGTCCACGTTGACGTAGTCACCGGCGGCGGGAATGAAGGTGAGAAGTGTGCCCGAGATGACACCCGGCATCGACAGCGGAAGGGTCACCTTGCGAAACGCCGTCCACGGGTTGGCGTAGAGGTCGTTGGCGGCCTCCAGCAGGCGCGGTTCGATCTTGTCGAGCGCGACATAGATCGGAAGCGTCATGAAGGCGAGGTAGTTGTAGATGAGACCCGCCAGCACCGCCCATCCGGTCGACAACAATCGTCCGGTGGCGTCCGGGAGGATGCCCAGCGTCTGCAACGTCGAGACGATGACGCCCTGGTCGGCGAGGATGACCCGCCACGCCAGTGTCCGCAGCAGGAACGGGACCAGCAGCGGCACGAGCAACAGCGAGAGGAACAGTCCTTTCCACCGACCTGTGTAGAACGCGATCGCGTACGCCAGTGGATACGCCACGAGCAGCCCGATGGCCGTCGCACCGAAAGCGAACAGCAGGGAGTTGCGAAGCTGCGGAAGATAGGTCGTGAACACCGACGTCCAGCTCTCCACGTTGCCGGTGAACCGGTATCCCGTTTCGAGTGTTCCTTCCTGCAGCGACGTCGTACCGAGCTGGAACATCGGGATCACATAGAACACCAGCAGCCAGAGAAGCCCCGGCGCCAGCAACAGGTACGGAACTCGCCGCCGGCGTCGCTCGGCGCGTTCGGCCGCCTCGGTGCGCGCCGGGCGGTCGGCCGTGGCCGTCATCCGCCCACCACGAAGGTGTGGCCGGGCTCCCACGACAGAAGGACGCTGGTTCCCGGAGCGAACCGGCGGGTATCCAGATTCTGGACCACCACAGCCAATTCGCCTGCCGACTCGGTTCGAACGAGATAGTGGGTGCTCACACCGATGAACGACGTATCGGTGACAGTGCCTTTCAGCCCGTTGGGATGAAGCGGCTGCTCATCCGCCGGTTGGAGCAGGATCTTCTCGGGTCTCACACCGATTGCCACTCGTCCGTGATTCGGCAATGCGCCGGGCGTGGCCCTGACCCTGTCGCCACCGGCCAGCACCACAACGTCACCGTCGATATCGCCTTCCATGAGGTTCGAAGCCCCCAGGAAGCTCGCAACGAACGGAGTGCGGGGATCGTCGTAGATCTCGACCGGCTCACCCATACGCTCGATATGTCCACGGTTCATCACGGCGATCGTGTCGGCCATGGTCATGGCCTCCTCCTGATCGTGCGTGACGTGAACGAACGTGATCCCCACTTCCTGCTGGATTCGTTTGAGCTCGATCTGCATCTCCTTGCGGAGTTTCAGGTCGAGCGCGCCCAGCGGCTCATCGAGCAGAAGGACACGCGGATGGTTGACCAGCGCCCTGGCGAGGGCCACTCGTTGCTGCTGGCCGCCGGAGAGCTGGCGCGGCTTGCGCTTGGCGACCTGGGAGAGCTGCACCAACTCGAGCATCTCGCCCACCCGCCGGGCGACGTCGGCACTTTCCACACCCTGCCTCCGCAGCCCGAAGGCCACGTTCTCGAAAATCGTCAGATGGGGAAAGAGCGCGTAGCTCTGGAACACGGTGTTGACGGGGCGTTGGTACGGCTTCTTGCCGGTTACGTCCTCACCGTGGAGGCGGATGGTGCCTGCGGTGGGTTCCTCGAACCCGCCAACCATCCGCAGTGTGGTGGTCTTGCCGCAGCCAGACGGGCCGATGACTGCGAAGAACTGGTTCTCGCCGATATCGAGACTCAGAGAATCGACGGCGTTGAAATCACCGAACGACTTCGTGACCTCGACGAGTTCCACCGCCGGGGGTTCACCCCCCGGCGGTCGATCCTGGTTCTCGCTCATACCCCGGTCGCCTCGGCGACCGCCTCGTTCAGCGTGGTCTCCTCGGTCTCGTCCAGAGCCCGGAAGATATAGGACTGGGACAGTGTCGCTTCGTCGGGGAAGATGAGCGGCTGATCTACGAACTCTTCGTCGATGTCCGCCATCGCCTCCTGAGCCCCTGCCACCGGGGACACGTACCAGACCCAGTAGGCGAGCTCCGCGGCCACCGCCGGCCTGTAGTAGAAGTCCATCCACTTCTCGGCGTTGGCCTTGTTGGCGGCACCCTTGGGGATGAGCATGTTGTCGGTCCAGATCATCACTCCCTCCTGCGGGAAGGCGAACTGGAGGTTGGGACTGTCCTCCTGGTTGGCGAAGATGTCACCCGACCAACCGGCCGTCACGGCCAGGTTCCCGGCGATCAACTCGTCGATGTACTCGTTCCCGTACACCTGGCGGAGCTGACCGTCCGAGACCAGCTTGGCGAGCTCGTCGGCAGCGCCGAGCATGTCGTCGAGGGAGGCGGTCGACGGGTCCTTCCCCTGCATGAGGAGGATGACACCGATCGAGTCCGGATACCCACCGATGAGGCCGACCTTGCCCTTGAACTTGGGATCGCGAATCGCCTCCCACGAGTCCAGCTCACCGCCGGTCTGATCGGTGTCGTAGGCAAGGCCCGTGAAGCCGGACTGCCAGGGCATCGTGAAGTCGCGCTCGGGATCGAAGCTCGGCGACTTGAGGGCGTCCACCAGATTGACGGCGTTGGGCACGTTGGCCTTGTCGATCTGTTCGGCGTATCCAAGGCGCAGCATCCGAGCCGCCATGTAGTCGGTGAGGACAACGATGTCGAAGCCCGTGGCCTGGCCCGCACCCAGCTGGGCCTGGTACTTGCCGAACCACTCCTCGTTCGAGTTCACGCCCTCGGTGTAGGTGACCTCGATGCCGGACTCGGCCTGGAACTCATCGATGGTGGAGGTTCCGTCGGGCGAGTCTTCGGTCGTGTCGATGTAGAGGATCCAGTTGTCGACGAACAGCTGGTTCGAACCGCCTGCGGCGGCGGTGGAGCCACTGGATCCGGCCGCGGTGGTCGCCGAGGTCTCGGCCGTGCCCTCGATACCGCACGCAGACAGCAGAGCCGGTCCGCCCAGCATCACGGCCCCCGCACCACCCACACGGCGCAAGAAGTCACGCCGGCTGATTCCCTGGGCGGCGGCGTTGCGGGCGCCCACCGTCATCAGCGCGTCCATCGAGCCGGTACGCCGGCCGTATCCTCGTTTGGGGGTCATGTCTTTTCCTCCTCTTGGCCCTCCGAGGGGCGCGTCGATTGTATGGGCGTTCAACCCATGCATGTCGTCATGACCGGTATTGATCGTTCACCCATACGATCAACGCCGACCAGTTGTCCGTTGCCTCGTCCGTGAGGTAGTTCTCGAGCGCACCCCTGAGCTCGAATCCGTTGTCCATCTGGAAGGTGAGCGTGGCGTCGTAGATCTCGCGAGCAGCGACCTTCTCCACGTACTCGTGCGCCGACATCTCGTGCTTGTGATCGGCGAAGTTGTGCATGTGCCCGCCTGCGATGATCCCCTTCTTGTTGCGGGCTCGTACGAGCTCCTGGCGCAAGTCGTAGAGGGCGCTGCCGATGCCGCGCCGCCGGTAGTCGGGGTGGACCACCATGTCGGTGCCGTAGTACCAGTCGCCCTCCGGGTCGTGGTTGCCACACTGGTGCTCGCCGGTGATTCCGGCGATCGAATGCTGGGGATTGTCGAAGTCGAAGTCGAGAAAGATCCCACCGGCCTGTCCCACCACCCGATCACCGTCGAGACACAGGAAGAAGCCCTCGGGGAAGGTGCGCGAGTAGACCACGAGATCCTCCTCCGACAACAGATCGTCAGGATCGGCATGGGGGAAGGCGATCAACTCGAGTTCCGCACATGCCGGCGCCAGCTGCTCGGTCAGATTCGTGTAGGTCAGCTCTCCCATGGCGGCTCCTCTCAGATGCGGAAGTGTTCGTAGTCGTTCTCGCTCGGCACACCCCAACACGCCCAGAAGTCGCCCGTGGCAGGCCGCATGATGGCGGCACCGCAAGATTCATAGTCGAAGGGCGGCTCGGGATGGCGACAGATCGAACGCTCGTCACGGGTGAGCGCCATGAGGGCGTCGACGTCGATGTCACCCGATGCGAGGAGGTCGCCGGCCTGGGTGAGCCTGGCGAGCGACGAGTTCTGGAGGGGTCCGGGACGCCGCCCCTCCACCGCCTGCGTCGTCGCCACGGTGCAGTGATTCGTGTGCGTGACCACGTCGGACCGCGCAGCGACGGCGTGGGCGACCGTGGGCATTGCCTCGATCGAGACTCCATTGCCTTCGCGATCGAAGATCAGGAAGTTGTGACCACCGGCCAGCTTCGCCTCGGTCACGCATTTGACCGCCGCGTCGAACGTCGACTGGGCGAGCGCCTTCCGGACCACGAATGGCCACGTGACCCCGATCTGTCCGTCGTCGGCGGTGAGATTGTTGATTCCCACTGCGATTCCGGCTTCGTTCATTCCGATCTGGCCGATCGCACCGACGGTCGTGAAGACCAGCGAGTTCGGTCCCGTGTCTGGACGGACGGCCAACATCACGATGTGTTGGGTTGCCGAGGCGTGCATGTCCCAGGTCTGGGCCAGGAACCCGGCTCCGGCCGCCCTCGAGTCGGGCACGATCACGGCTGTGCAGTTGTCCTCCACCGGACCCCGTCGGGCGTGCGCTCTCACGGTGTCGATGAAGTCGGTGTATCCACCAACGACAACCGCCTCCGCGGGACTGATCCCGGCGGAGGCGGCCATTGCGCACATCTCTTCGTACAGATCGGCATCGTAGGACACGTGATCGTCCAGCATCGCCTCGGCGAGCGCCAGCAGGTCTTCGGGCCCGAGGTCGGTGCCGTCCCCGGACCGCGCCAACCGGTCGGCGGTGTATTCCTTGATCTCCTCGGCGGCATACCTGCCGTGGGCCTGTCCTCGACGGGTGGCGGTTCCGACCATCTCGATGACCCTGATCGGCTGCGTCATTGCAGACCCCCGAAGTACCGGGTCTTTGTCTCGACGTACTCGTGAAGGCCCTCGATCCCCGACTCCCGGCCGAGGCCCGACTGTTTGGTTCCGCCGAACGGCGCTTCGGGGGTCACCGGGTACCAATCGTTGATCCCGACCATGCCGAATTCGAGAGCGTCACTCACCGTGAATGCGGTGCCGAGATCCGACGTCCACACGAACGACGCCAGGCCATAGTCGACCGAGTTGGCCAGGGCGATCGCCTCGTCGGTCGTGTCGAACGGAATGACCGGCAACACGGGCCCGAAGATCTCCTCGGTGGCGATGGGAGCGTCACCCGGCACACCGGAGACCACCGTGGGTCGGTAGAAGTATCCGGGTCCGTCGATTCGGTGTCCTCCAGTGACCACCCGGGCTCCCGCCCCGACCGACTCGTCGACGATCCGCTCCACTCGATCGCGCTGCACCGCGTTGATGAGAGGGCCGACGGTGGTCTCGGGTTTCGCTCCGTCTCCCACCACCTCCCGGTCGGAAGCCGCAGCGGCAGCCTTGGTGAACTGGTCGGCGATCGAAGAGTGGACGAGGAACCGCTGAGGAGCGATGCACACCTGGCCGCAGTTGCGGTATTTGGCAGTCACGCCGGAGGCAGCGACGGCTTCGAGATCCTCTACGTCGGGAAACACGATCACCGGCGCGTTTCCTCCGAGCTCCAGCGACAGCTTCGTGACCGTCCGAGAGGCACCGTCCATGAGGATCTTGCCCACTCGTACCGAACCCGTGAACTGGATCTTGCGCAACCGCTTGTCGTCGAGCATCACCTGACCCATCGACCCGGGATCACCGTTGATGACGTTTATCACACCGGCCGGCACGCCGGCGTCGGTGAGCGCTTCGCCGTACAGCATCGCCGAACGGGGCGTGTACTCGGACGGTCTGACGACCGTCGTGCACCCGGCCGCCAATGCCGAACTCACGGCGCGGTTGACGTTGTATACGGGGAAGTTCCACGCCGTGATCACGCCGACGACTCCGATCGGCTGATAGGTGACGTCGATGTACCGGCCGGGAACACGAGCGGGGATCGAGCGCCCTCCCAGGCGTTTGGCCTCTTCCGCGGCGAAGACCAGGTAATTGGGCGCCGACAACCATTCGGCCTTGGACTGCCCAAACGGTTTCCCGGACTCCTCCGTGGTGACCCTGGCGTATTCGTCCGCCCGTTCGGCGATCAACCCCGCTGCCCGCATGAGGATGTCGGCGCGCTCGTAGGCGGTCCGTCCCGACCACTCGGCGAAAGCGTCTGAGGCGGCGTCGATGGCGGCCAACGCGTCGTCGGCATCGCCGAAGGCGACATGTTCGATGACTGTTTCGGTGGCAGGGTTGACCAGGTCCCAGGTACCGCCGGAGGCAGCATCTACCCAGCGCCCTCCGATGAGCTGACGGCTCATCGCTTCATCTCCGCGGCCACCACATCGACGGCTTCGGCAACCACCGCCATCGCCTCGTCGAGCTGGGCGTCGGTGATCACGAGTGGTGGCAGGAACCGGATGCAGTTGGAGTAGAGCCCTGCCCGGATCGTGATGACACCCCGCTTCACCGTCTCGGTGGCGATGGCGGCGGTCGCCTCCATCCACGGGGCCTTCGTCACTGCATCTTTGACGATTTCCATGACCAGCATGGAGCCGACGCCTCGCACGTCGCCTACGAGGTCGGGGTGGGCCGACTGGATCGCCTCGAGGTGACCCCTCAGCCGCTCGCCCACCTCGCGGGAACGGGCCAGGAACGCGGGGTCGGAGATCGTGTCGATGGTCTCGATGGCGGCGACACAGGCAAGCGGGTTGGCGGAGTAGGTCCCACCGAGCCCCCCGGGATGGGGAGCATCCATCACCTCGGCCCGGCCCACGACCGCCGATATCGGCATGCCAGCCCCCAGCGACTTGGCGGTGGTGATCATGTCGGGGACGACGCCCGAGTGCTCGATCGCCCACATCGTGCCGGTCCGACCCATGCCGGCTTGGATCTCATCGGCTATCAGGAGCATGCCGTGCTCGTCGGCCAATTCGCGGAGGCGGTGCAGCCACGGGGCGGGTGCCGGTATGAAGCCTCCCTCGCCCTGCACGGGTTCCACCACGATGGCCGCCACGTGGGATGGGTCGACGATGGCGGTGAAACAGTGGGAGAGATTGTCGATGTGCCAGTCGACGAATGCCTTTTCGTCGAGACCGTCGGGCCGGCGGTACACGTTGGGGAACGGGAACCTATAGATCTCGGGGGCGAAAGGCCCAAAACCCTTCTTGAAGAGGTTGAATTTGGACGTCATCGACATGGTCATGTTGGTCCGCCCGTGGTAGCCGCCCTCGAAGACCACGATGCCTTGCCGCTTGGTGTACGAGCGGGCGATGTGGACTGCGGTTTCGACCGCCTCGGCTCCCGTGTTCATGAACACGGTCTTCTTGGGGAAGTCCC
Organism: Acidimicrobiia bacterium; assembly: GCA_029865445.1. GTDB lineage: Bacteria > Actinomycetota > Acidimicrobiia > Spongiisociales > ZC4RG35 > JAOUGY01. The sequence continues at coordinate 8,429 of JAOUGY010000137.1, forward strand.
CGGGGGTGACCCGATTCAGGCGCTCCGCCACTTCGACCATCGGCTCGTAGGTGGCGACGATCGCAGACATGTGGATCAGCTTCTCGGCCTGTGCCTTCATCGCCTCCACCACCCCTCCGGGGGTGTGACCTGTGGCGAGCACCCCGATTCCGCCAGCCATGTCGATGAAGGTGTTCCCATCGACGTCGGTCACGGTGGATCCGTGGGCAGAAGCCACGGAGATGGGCGTGAGTTTCGTGGCCCCTACCGGGGTGGCCGCGTCCCGTCGGGCCACGATGGCCGCGCTCTTCGGTCCGGGGATCTCGGTTTGGAGCCGAATCGTGCTCTGCTCGCTGCTGGCCGTCATGACCGATCCTCCGCTTCGGATGCCGACGCCGCTCGGCGCAGGCAGTGACTGAATGATGTGCCGAATCCTGCGATGGCTCGAGCCTTCGCTCCCACGACGATCGAAACGCTCGTTGTCGCCACAAAACGCTTGCGAATCGCTCGAAACATCGAGTTGAATGGGTAGTATCGCTTGCGTAGACCCGTTTCGCAAGTGAACGTCCCACCAGAGATGAGGTCATGAGATCATCGAACGGCGGCACGTCCCGCCCTCAACTCGACGAATTGGACAAGTCGATCATCCGTCACCTTCAGGAAGACGGACGCATGTCGTACGCCGATCTGGGACCTCTCGTCAACCTGTCACCCGCTGCCACCCGCCAGCGCGTGCTCCACCTCATCGAGTCTGGGGTGATGCAGATCGTCGCCGTCACCGATCCGATCGCCCTCGGATTCGAGATCCAGGCGATGGTCGGATTCCGAGTGGTCGGCGACCTGGACCGGGTCGCCGAGAAGATGCGGGACATGGCTGCCGTCGACTACCTCGTCATCACCACGGGTCGATTCGACCTCCTCGCCGAGATCGTCGCCAGCTCCCCCGAAGAGTTTCTCGAGACCCTCAACATCATCCGGTCGATCGATGGCGTGCAATCGAGCGAAGTCTTCACATACCTCCGTCTCGAGAAACAGTCCTACGACTGGGGCGTGAGGTAAGCCGTTCCGGCGGACAGTCCCCAGTCCCCAGTCCCCAGTCCCCAGTCCCCAGTCCCCAGTCCCCGCTCCCCGCTGCCCAGCGTCCCGCCCCCGGG
>JAOUGY010000138.1 GCA_029865445.1 Acidimicrobiia bacterium
CGGTTTTCACGTCATCACGCCGCTCGAGATCGCCGAGGGTCGCTTTGTGCTCGTGAATCGGGGATGGGTGCCCCTCGTGATGGACACGCCGCCGGTGGCCGCATCCCCCCCGACGGGCGAGGTCACGGAACTGGCATTCATCCGGCTGTCCCAACAACGGCCGACCTTCGGTCAGACCGAGCCTCCGGGCATTCTCACCGTGGTGCCGCGGATTGACCTGGCCAGGATTCAGGAGCAGATCCCGGGGGACCTTGCGCCGGTTTGGGTTCAGAGGATCTCCGCGACCGCCGACACACTTCCCATGCCTTTGTCATCGCCGGACACCTCCGACACCGGTCCGCATGTGCTGTACGCCATCCAGTGGTTCGCCTTTGCGGTCATTGCCCTCGTGGGATTCGGTTTCCTGGTGAGAGGCCACAGCCGGCGGGGAAGGACGATGTCGTGAATCGCCTCCTCGTGGCTGGCGTCGTTCTGCTGGGAGCGTGCGCCCAGCCCGCCACGGTGGATACCACGACCACGACCGCTGCGGTCCCCGTGACGACCGCCCCGCCCCGAGTGGCGTCTGCGCCGCAGTTCGAGACCGTTCCCTGCAGCTCGACGCCACCCGTGGCGTTCGCCGTGTTGTGCGAGGCCTTCGAGGACATCGTTGATGGTCACGTCGACGGTCCCGAACCGGGATCGCTGGCCGCCGCCGCCGCCCTTGGCGTCGATCAACTGGAGTTCGACGGAGCCGAGACTCTCGGTGACTTCGAATGCGTCGTTCCTCACGAGTCGTTCGAGTCGTTGTGTCAGGCGATCGCCCGGCGTGGCCTCGAACGTCCGGCCCCGCTTGACGAACTCGTCACTGCCGCTGTCCGAGGAATGTTTCGTTATGGACTCGATCCCTTCTCGGTGTACATCCCGGGTTCGGACGTCGATGTCGACTTCGACGGCTCGGGTCTCGTCATCGAAATCGGAGTCATCGTTTCGGGTCGGGATCAAGCCGGGGCGGTGTGCTCGCCGCTCGGCGGCGGTTGTCGGTTCGAAGTGGTGTCCGTCTTCGACTTCTCTGCCGCGGCGAAGGGGGGCATCGGCGTTGGCGATGCCATCGTGGAGGTTGACGGGAGGGCGGTCGAGGGTTTGGCACCTGCGGAGGCAACGGCGCTTCTGGCCGGTGCGCCCGGCACCGAAGTCGAAATCGTCGTGGTCCGGGATGGCGCCTCGCTCACCCGAACACTCACCCGGGAGGACATCCGGTTCGTTCCCACGGAGTGGGATCAACTCGAAGGCGGATACGCCTACTTCCGGATGAACGATTTCTCCCAACAGGCCGCCATCGATCTCGGTGCGTTCCTGCAGAGTGACGTGGTGGCAGGGTCGAGTGGTCTCGTACTCGACCTCAGGGACAATCCCGGTGGTCTCATCCTGGCGGCACAAGCAGTGGCGAGTCAGTTTCTCGATGGTGGTCTCGTGATGGTCGAGCGCGGTCGCGAGTACTCCGATGAGATCCCGGTGGTCGACGGGGGCCTTGCCCGAACCGACCTCGACGTCGCCGTGCTCGTCAACCGGGGAAGTGCATCGGCGTCGGAAATCGTTGCCGCGGTGCTTCAGGAACGCGGCCGGGCGGTCGTGGTGGGCGAACCCACCTTCGGCAAGAATCTGGTCCAGTGGGTCTCGGAAAGTCGCGACGGTGGACAGCTCCGCATCAGCATCGCCAGGTGGGAGACACCAGCCGGCCGGGACATCGGCATCCGGGGGCTGGAACCGGACGTCGTGGTGCGGGCCGATCCCAACACCGACGTGGACGAAGTTCTGGAAGCGGCTCTCGACGTGCTCTCCTGACACGCGTCGCGAGCTGCTTGATGCGGCCTTTATGACCCGCGAGAGAGATTGCCCTCACCGGGTCTGACCCACCGCCCTGCAAGACGGCGAGCCATCACCGGTTTCGACAACGGTCTGTAGGAGGACTCGATGAACATCAAATACCGTGTTGGTCTCGTCGCGCTCGTGGGGATTCTGGGATTGTCTGCATGCGTTGGTGGAGACAGTGCGGCGTCCACGCCAGGGAACGTGGGCACTGCGGGCGAAACGACTGCCGGTCCCGCTACAAACAGCACGGCGGGTACCGAAACGCAGTCGACGACTCCGGTGAAGGTGAGCGCCAATGTGGCGTCGGCGTCCGACATCGCAGCCGCGCTGGCCGCGGCAGGCGTCGACAACGCAGAACGATGGGCCGACGAAATCGTCGAATACCGACCGTACTCGGCCGATGATGCCGATTTGACGAAGCTCCGAGAGGAGCTCGCCAAGTACAACCCAGGAGCCGGGGTCATCGACTTGATCGTGTCGGTGCTTCAGCCGTGACGAAACGTCCCGAGTGGTTCAGGCACCGCCTTATCGCTCTCGCAGCACTCGGCGTAGCAGGCACCGTTGCCGAGTTGGCGATGCTCCGGCACTGGAGCACACCGCTGGCGGCGTTGCCGCTGGTGGTCCTGATAGGCGCAGGCGTGGGAGTGGCCAGGCTGGCCACCCACCCTGCTCCCAAGGTGATCAGGGTTGCCCGACTAGCCGGATGGACGTTGGTGGCGGCCGGAATCGTCGGAGTGGGTGTCCACGTTTGGTCGAATCTGAAGGCGGCACCGTTGGATGGAGTACTGGGCGCCACGTGGGCGGAACGGTCGATGATCTCTCGGCTGTGGCTCGCCTCCACGGGCGCTGTTGGTCCTGCGGCTCCGCTCGCTGCCGGGTCGCTCGCCCCGACGGGTCTGGTCATGGTGTTGGCTGCCGCCGCCCATGAGGCAACGGCCACCGAGCACCTCATCGCAGACCCAGAAGGCGTGCGGCCGCGGTGACGCGGACCACCCGGAGATCCGAGCTCAAGAGAGCGGGACCGCCAGGTTTTCGATCACCTGCGAATTGGGCAGGGTGAGAAGCGCGGTAGGTTCGACACGGAGTTTCGAACGACGATTGCCTCCGCCGAGCACGATGACGTCTCGCGTCATCACCGCCGAATCGACGTAGACCGGCAGGTCGCCGGGAAGACCGAACGGTGTCACACCACCGATCTCCATTCCCGTGAGCGCAACCGTCGCATCGGCAGATGCGAACGACACCTTCCTCGCCCCCAGTAGTGCACGGACACGGTGATTGACGTCGAGACGGGTGGTAGCCAGAGCCAGGCACGCGCATGCCAGCCCTTCGGGCTTCTTGGACAGGACCACGATGGTGTTCGCCGAGTCCTCGGAGCAACGCCGTAGGCCTCGCAAAACGCCGCCGTGTCCGCCAGCGTGGGGTCACAGGGCATCACCTCGTGGTCGAGATCACGTACGGCGCGAGCGACCAGATCCATCAACTCCATTCCCGGGAAGGTAGCGGATGAAGGGGGTGACCGACGCCCATGTCCAACTACGCTGATCTTCGATGTCGCACATCGGAGTCGTCGGTTCGGTCAATCTCGACGTGGTAGCCACCTGTGCGCGATTGCCGCGACCAGGCGAGACGGTCACCGGTGCGACCATTGCCCGGCACCCGGGCGGGAAGGGCGCCAACCAGGCGCTGGCCGCTCGGCGGCTGGGAGCCGCCACCTCGCTGATCGCTCGTGTGGGCAAGGACGCCTACGCCGAAGAGGCCATGACGCTCCTCAGGGCTTCGGGCGTCGACCTGTCGCGAGCGTGGCGGGACCCGAGCGAGCCGACCGGGCTCGCATTGATCGCGGTCGACGAGAACGGTGAGAATCAGATCGTGGTGGCGCCCGGCGCCAACGCCCGTCTCCGGCCTGCCGACGTCAATGTCGCCGGCCTGGACGCGGTCATCTGTCAGTTCGAGATTCCCACCGAGACCGTCGAGGCTGCCGCCGAGCAGTGCACGGGGCTGTTCTGTCTCAACGCAGCACCCGCCCGGCATCTATCGGGCCCGCTCCGTCGTCGCCCCGACCTCATTGTGGTCAACGAGGTGGAACACGCTGAGCTGGAGTCGGACCTCACCGGGTTCGAAGGTCTCGTCGCGGTCACCACCGGCGCCTCCGGCGCGGCTCTGTTCCGCCGGGGCAGGCTGGTGGCAAGAGCCACCCCTCCCCGGGTCACGGTGGTGGACACGGTCGGCGCCGGTGACAGCTTCGTGGCCGCCCTCGTGGTGTCGATGCTCGAGGGGAGGTCGGCTCAGGATTCGCTGACCCGTGCATGTGCCGCGGGTGCATTGGCGACCACCCGTCCGGGTGCCCAGCCCTCGCTTCCCACGGCCGACGAGTTGGACCACCTCCTCGGTGGGACACTGGTGGGGGACGACCGTGTGTCCCCCACCGAATCCCTCAGCTGACTGCGGAGATCGCCTGCTCGAAGTCGGCCTTGATGTCGTCGATGTGTTCGATGCCCACCGACACCCTGATCAGATCCGCTTCGACGCCGGCCGAGGCCTGTTCGTCATCCGACAGCTGCTGATGAGTCGTCGACGCAGGGTGGATCACGAGGGTCTTGGCATCGCCCACGTTGGCGAGATGACTGGCAAGCGTGGTGGCATCGATGAACCGTTTGCCCGCCTCATAACCGCCGTCGAGCCCGAAGCTCAGAACACATCCGTACCCGTTGGTGAGATACCGCTGGGCGTTCGCGTGATACGGATGATCTTCCAACCCCGGATAGCTCACCCAGGCCACGCGCGGGTGGGCCGCAAGCCAGCGTGCCAGTTCGAGGGCGTTGTCGGCATGCCGCTGAACCCGCAGGCTGAGCGTCTCCAACCCCTGGAGGAGGAGGAAGGCGTTGAACGGCGACAGGGCGGCGCCGAGATCGCGAAGGCCCTCCACGCGGGCGCGGATCGCAAATGCGATGTTGCCGAAGTCGGATTCGGGATTGAACACGTCGGTGAACACGAGCCCGTGGTATCCGGGGGACGGCTCGGTGAAGATCGAGAAGTTGCCGCTTCTCCAGTCGAATCGGCCCGAGTCCACGATGATTCCGCCGATTGAGGTGCCGTGGCCCCCGATCCACTTCGTGGCGGACTGCACCACGATGTCGGCGCCATGATCGATGGGCCTGCAGAGGTACCCGGCTGCTCCGAAGGTGTTGTCGATGACAAGCGGAATGCCATGTTCGTGCGCGACCGCCGCGATGGCGGCGATGTCGGGCACGTTGTAGCGGGGATTCCCGATCGACTCCAGATAGATCGCCTTGGTCCGGTCGGTGAGCGCGGCCCGAAAGTCCTCCGGATCGTCACCGTCCACGAAACTCACATCCCACCCCAGTCGTGGAAAGGCGACTTTGAATTGGTTGTAGGTTCCGCCGTACAGGTACGACGTCGACACGATGTGGTCACCGGCCTGCAGGAGCGTGCTGAAGGTGAGGAGTTGGGCCGCCTGTCCGGATGCGGTAGCCACGCCCGCCAGACCACCTTCGAGCGCCGCCACCCGCTGTTCGAAGACATGGGTTGTGGGATTCATGATCCTCGTGTAGATGTTCCCGAACTCCTGCAGTCCGAACAGGCGGGCGGCATGGTCGGCGTCGTTGAACGTGTACGAGGTCGTTTGATAGATGGGGACGGCTCGGGCGTTTGTTCCGGGGGCGGGTTCTTGGCCCGCGTGGACCTGCAGCGTTTCGAAGCGATAGTTGGTCATCGATGTACTCCTACTTCGTGGCGAGATGGACGTTGACGGGAACCGCGGCTTGCAGGGTGTGCCCGACCGGTGAAGTGGTCGTGACCCGATCGTGGAGCTCCTCGATCTCGGCGTCTGCGGCATCCGAGACGAGCCGGACCGCGGCCCTGATGTCGTGGAAGCCTGCGTGGCCCGCCTTCAGGCCGAGAAACGGGTGTAGATCGAGGTCGCCCTCGAGTGCGATGGACAATTCGTGGATGGCAATGTCCGATGCGGTGGCAAGTGCGGCGTATCCGACCGCCAGGCAGTTTCCGAAGGCCGCCAGCAGTTGTTCGACGGGGTTCGGCGCGGTGTCGTCGCCTCCGAGTGCCGGTGGCTCGTCGGAAGGGATCGGTGCGAACTCGCGGATGCTCGCCTCCGAGCGGAACGCCCGTTTCCAGGTGACTTCAGCCCGCCAGGTGGTCGATGCGCAGTCTGGATCGGCTCCGATGGCCCCGATCAGGGCGCCCACCGCTTCGATGTCGACGTCGTTGAGACGTGTTGTGAGGGTATGGGTCATGGTGTGTGTCCTTCGCTGGTGGTGTGTCTATGTGACCCGCCAATACGACTCTCTCAGGTGGCGGAGGTGTCAGGGGCGTCGATGACGCGCGCGGACCACCCGAGAGCGGAAACAACACGACCAGACGCGGGGCCCGGCATTGGGTGTGTACGAGTGCTGATTCAAGGTACGGTCTCCTGCTCGATCGGTTGCGCCTCGTGAGCGCCTCGAGCGGAGGGTTCCGCATGAGGTCTCATCGATCAGGCATTGGCACCAACGTCGGACCGGAGTCCGATGGGTTGCCGCGGCTTCACAGGGCCTGTCCCTCCGCCGCTCTGGATGAGCGCAATGTCAACGGCGGGAGTATGGACCACGGTTTGACCTGATGTCAAGACCCCGATCTGGCGCTATGGTTTGCGGATCGGCCCCCGGGGGAAACGCGTGACCGACAAGCGAACGGACTGCGAGATCATCGTCGCCTCCCGAGGGAGGCCCGAGCTTTTCGAGACGATCTTCGAACGTCACCATCAGGCCGTGTACCGGTTCGCTGCCGGCCGGTGCGGACCGGATGACGCATCCGACGTAGCATCGGACACGTTCGTGAGAGCGTTCGATCGACGTGACCGATTCCGAACCGATCGAGACAGCGCACTTCCCTGGTTGTTCGGCATCGCCGCCAACATCGTGCGGGAACGGCGTCGCAAGTCCGCTCGCCGCCACGGGATGCTTCGCCGTTCGACGATGCTGGTTGTCGGCGAAGACGCCCGGTTCGAGTCCGAAGCGGCCGAACGCGTCGATGCCTCGTTCCAACAGCGGGCCCTCGCCGAGGCTCTGTCCACGCTGAGTGACGACGAATACCAGGTGCTCATGTTGTTGGCGATCGCCGACTTCTCGTATTCCGACATCGCCGAGCATCTCGAGATCCCGATCGGCACGGTCCGGTCGCGAATCCATCGTGCCCGGAGAAGAATGAGGGAACTGTTGGAGCATGAGCGGCCAATAACGGACGACTCTGCCACCCATGGACGACTTCTCTGACTTCGACCGGATTCTTCCAGTCGCTCCACCGGACTCGGTAGCCAGGACTCGTGCTCGCCTGAGGGATGCCTACGGGCGCGAGCGGCGCCGTCGACGGAGGGAGTGGTTCTTCGTGCGCGCAGTGGCCGTGGGCGTGGTGATCTTCACCGTCTGGTCGATCTCTCCGGCGACTCCCACCGATTCCGATCTGCCTCTCGTCGGATTGGCGCAGGCGACGGCCCAGCTCGCCCGGCCGACGGTGGATTCGGGTCAGCAGTGGTACATCCGGGAGGTGCGATCCGAACGTCGTTCGATCGTTGATCGGACCGGTGTCCTCCCGAACGACATCACGTTCATGGTGAACACGGTGGCCGAGACATGGGTCGACCCCGAAACCGAGGTTGTGCGGCGCTCATCCAGTTCTCACATCGAATTGTTGTCCCCTGACGATCAGGTCGCCTACGAGCGACTCCACGGCCAGGAGTCCATCGGTCTCGAGCGGATCGAAGACGAGCCCATCGAGATCGCGTACCCGGGAGTCCACCCGGTGTGGTCTCAGCCCCCGTCGGTGGTGTACGACGAGTTGGCATCCGGTGTTGGATCGCAAGACGACATTCGACTGGAACGGCTCGAGGTCTTGAAGGCCGCCACGCGCCTCATCCAGTACCACGGCATCGATCCTTCAAAGCGGAGCACGCTGCTCTATACCATCGCCGAGATCCCTGGTATCGAGGTGGACCGGTCACTTGAGTCGGTGTCGGTTCGCTATCAGTACGTCGTGAAGGACGTCGCTCAGGAGATCCGATTCGATTTCGATCCGGGTGACGGCCGCCTGCTCGGTGAGTCGATCACCACTCTCGCGACCCCCACATCACCGGAGATCGTCCTCAGCCAATCTCGGTACGAGGCTCGGCTGGAGATCGACGCAGCCTCGAACTCGTGAACCGGTCTTGGCCTGGCGGGTCGATCCCTTGACAGACAGAAGGGCCGGCCCTTGGGCCGGCCCATTCTGGCTGGGAGGAAACGGCAAGCCGGGTGGCACACGCCCGAGTGTTCGGCCGATCCACCGTGCGGCCGAAGTTTCGGCCGAGCGCACCGTGTTCGATTGGTATTGGCCGCGAGCCGAAAACTGGTTCTCGGGTCAAGCGCGGGGACGGGGGAAACGCCTGGTTAGCCCAGTTCCGACGGTGCTTGTTCGGCGATCTGGCGCCTCACGTCGTCCATGTCGAGCCCCTTCACCTGATCGATGAGGTCGTCGAACACCGGACCTGGAAGGGCCCCCGGCTGGGAGTAGAGCAGGATCTGGTCGCGGAACACCATGAGCGTGGGGATCGAGCGGATCCCGAACTCCATGCTCAACTGTTGCTGCTCTTCGGTGTTGACCTTGGCGAAGACGATGTCCTCGTGCTTGTCGGATGCGGCCTCGAAGGTCGGTGCGAAGGTACGGCAGGGTCCACACCACGATGCCCAGAAGTCGATGATCACGGTGTCGTTCTCGGTGATCATCGACTCGAACGTGTCCTGTGTGAGTTCTACGGTTGCCATGTGAGAGTCTGTCCTTTCGGTCGGTCGTTCGAACATGTGCAGCGATCGGAATATTCCCCAACCGATCCGTGGCCCAGGTTTAACCGTCGTTCAGCCTCCGTTTAGCTGCCCAAGCTGGTCGCCAACCGGCCTCGACCGTAGGGTACGAGTCAGTGTCATGCTGCTATCGGTCCGACGGGTTCGCTCATAGGGTCGCTGCCTCCTTTGGGATGGCCGGCACGCGTTTTGCGGCCCGTCGGACGCGCCGGACCGGCCGGCGTGGCTTGATAGGAGATTGGCCTCCCGCCTCGACTGAGGCTTGCCCACCGACCGGTCCTGACAACACCCTCCGAGTCGAAGGGAGCAGGACCATGATGGTCGTTTTGGGTGTGGATGCCCACAAGCGAACCCACACGATCGTGGCGTGTGACGAGGCCGGAGCTCAGCTCGGGTCGATGACGGTGTCGGCTACCACGGAGGGTCATCTCCGTGCGGTCAAGTGGGTAGCGGAGTGGGAGACCCGGAACCACACACGATTCCGTCTCAACCGGGGGGGAAACCGACAAACCAACGCTGCGATCCACCGGATCGCTGTCACACAGCTACGCATCCACCCACCAGCCAAAGAACTCATCCAGAGGCACATGAGCAACGGCAAGACGAAACGAGAAGCCCTACGCATCCTGAAACGCAGACTCAGCGACGTCGTCCACCGCACCATGACCCAAGACACACAATCCCTCCAAGCCAGCCAAACCATGGCAACTTGACATAGGAGAAACTCGTGTCGCTCGACCTGTCAGAATTCCAGGAACTGGATGTAGTTGCCGTCGGGATCGGCCACGGTCGCAACCAGGCCTCCCCAGTGTTCGCGCACCGGTCGGCGAACGATTCGCGCTCCGAGGGTGAC
>JAOUGY010000462.1 GCA_029865445.1 Acidimicrobiia bacterium
AGAACATCGAACACCGGCCGGCAGCTCACCTGGAGGCCCCCGAGGCCGAGATCGATCCGCCCGGTCAGCGCGAGGCGACCATGATCCTTGACGTCGGTGCCGCGCCGGGCCGGGTCGAGTACCACCGGCCGACCGGCTACGCCATCCCAGGCGACGTAGTGGCCGGGATCTTGCGCCTGGTCGAGGTCGCCGGCGCGAACGAGGCGGCCGGAGTCGGTTCGCACCAGGAGTGGTGCGGTAGTCCAGCGCCGAACGAACGACTCGTCGAACCAACCCCGTTCGAGCATCACATGGACGATCGCCAAGGCAAGCGCGGCATCGGTCCCCGGACGGACCTGGAGCCATGGATCAGCCTTGGCCGCGAACCCCACACGCCGAGGATCGACCACCACGAGTTTCGCGCCCCGACGAATCGCCTCCCGGGTGGCGGTGGCATGAGCGAGTCGGGAGACCACGGGGTTGTATCCCCAGAACAGAATGCACCCGGCCCGCTCCAGATCGGGCATGAACTCGCCGGGCACGGGAGCGCCGAACGTGTAGAGCGGAGCCAGGTAGCGACCCCAACCGCACAACTCCATCGAGGCCACCAGGTTGGGGCTTCCGTAAGCGCGCTGGAGGCGTTGGATCCAGTCGACGCTGTCCACGATCGCCGAGGTCGAAGGCGACACTGAAGCAAACACCACCGACTCAGGTCCGTGGAGATGGGCAAGAGTCTCGAGGCTATCGACGATCGCGGCCAGCGCCTCATCCCACCCAATCCGCTCCCACCCCGGATCGTCGGCCCCTTTCGGGTTCGTGCGCCGCATCGGGTAGAGCAGCCGATGCGGATGAGCGGCGATGTCTCCCGCTGCCTTGCCCTTCACACACAGGGCCTTGCCGGTGGGGTGGGAAGGATCGCGCAGCAGCGTGAAGGTGCCACCGTCGACGACCGCACGTGCGCCACATCTCGAGACGCATAGAGGACAGTAGGTAGAGATTTCGGTGGATGCTCGGACCGCCATACCTGCCTCCGCCTCGCCGCCGGCGAATGATACCGAAGGGACCCGACGCGAGTCCGAGAGAACGCCGCGATGCAGGGGCAACACTGATTCCCGGTGTCAGAACAGGGGTTCGGGATCTGGGCTACCGACCTTCGACCCTGGGCGGTTGCAGTCCAGTCGCGGACCGTAGAGGCATATCCACCGGGAGAAGGTCGTGACCTCACGCCACATCCAGCCGATCGACACCGGCAGGCCGGCCCGCTTGCCACCCAGATGGTTCATCAGGCTGTTCTGGATGCTTCACAGGGGGGTGACCCGTGTCACGGGCGGGCGAGTCGGACTGTGGCGGTCCAAACGTGGCAAGTGGGGGACGATGCGCCTCCACACAATCGGGCGCCGCAGTGGGCGTGCGCGCCCGGTGATCCTCGGGTATTTCGAGGATGGCCCCAACCTCGTCACTCTGGCGATGAACGGCTGGGCCGATCCCGAACCCGCCTGGTGGCTCAACCTCCAGGGTCATCCCGACGTCACCGTGGACCTGCCCGGAGGTCATCGCCAGGTCAGGGGGCGGGTGGCGGAAGGGGCAGAGCGGGAGCGGCTGTGGGAACGGTGGAGAGAGATCGACAACAACATCGATGCCAACGCCGCCCTCAGGACGCGGGACACGGCGGTCGTGGTCCTCGAGCCTCGGGAGGTCGTCGAGCTCTGAGCTTGCGGCGCCTCTACGATCGCAGCCTATGTCCGACTTCGTTGTCAACCGGGGTAGCGGAGGCTGCAGGGTGACCGTCGATGAATACCTCGAGCAGACACCTGAGCCGCATCGCACGACCTTGCGGGCACTTCGCGAGACGTTGCGGGTGCTCCTCCCGGAGGCGGTGGAGACGATGTCGTACAACATGCCGGCGTTCAAGGTTGCGGGCAAGGCCGTGGCCGGATACGCCTACTTCAAGGACCACTGCAGCTACTTCCCCCACTCGGGTTCGGTGCTGCCCGACCTGGCCGAAGATCTGGAGGGGTACTCCTGGTCGAAAGGCACACTTAGATTTCCTGCCGACGCTCCTCTGCCTTCGAAGCTGGTGGCACGCCTCGTCGAGACACGGAGAGCTCAACTCGGAGTGTGACGACGGTCAGGATGTTGTGAGCCGGTCGACGATGCGAGTGACCGTCCTCCACACCCGACTCGTCACCTGGACGCCAGCCGCCGCCTCGATCATCCCTCCGGCACCTCGGCTCAGGCCGTCGACGAGCGCCGACACGGCGTAGAGCTCCCGGTTTCCGGCGGCGAACACCGACACATCGCCGGCGGCAGACACGAGCGGTAGCCGGACACCGCCGGGTACGGGATCCTGGAAGAACGCCACCGACGGCACACCGTCGAACGGGGGATCGGCGAAAGGGTCGGCGGCCAGCATGGCGTTCAGTTCGTCCAGCGATCTGACGTGAACTCCGGTCGGCCTGCCGACGACGGCCGAGATGCGGTTTTCGGCCTGTGCGACGAGTTCATCCAGCCGCAGCGGATCTGCCTGGAACGAGACGTTGCCGGTGGTGATGTGAGACACCGGAACAGTCGCACCCGACTGCGAGAACGCGTCGACGAGCACCTGGCGGTGAAGCCCCTCCCGTCCCACCATCACGGCCCGGACAAAGGCAACGTAGGTCTGCGGTCGCGCCATTACAGCAACTATGGCACCGGTGCCGGGCACAGTGCACTGGCCCGGGTTTCGAATCGTCGATCCGCCACAACGTCGACCGAGGGGGTGGGCGGGCGCGAGATTGAC
>JAOUGY010000463.1 GCA_029865445.1 Acidimicrobiia bacterium
CGACTCCCAGGTCGATGCGATCGAAGAACAGATCGGGGAGATGCTCGCCACGACCCATGAGACCCTGCTCATGGCGACCGACGCTCTCTTCCGTCGCGTCCCGCCCGACGACATCGCGAAACCCATCCGCAAGGCCGACAAGTCGGTCAATAAGGTCGAGCGCTCCATTCGGCGGGCCTTGGTGGTCCACAGTGGAGTTCATGGCGCGCAAGCCGACGCGCCACTTCTCTTCACATACATGTCGATCTCGAAGGACATCGAACGTATCGGGGACATCACCAAAGACATGTGGGACCTCGCCGATGCCGGAGTCGACCTGTCCATGGTGCCCGAAAAGGACGTCATCGAACAGTCCGTGGCGAAGCTGGCAGACAGCATCGTCGAAGCGGCTCGGATTTTTGCCGAGCGCGACGCCGAGGGTGCCGCTTCATTCCTCAACGCAGGTGACGAGGAACGAGATCGGTACGAGGCGCTCATGCTCGAACAGGTCGATTCGACGGCGGACGCCCGAACCGCGGTCTCAAGGGCACTGCTGTACAGGTATGTGAACCGGATCATCGCTCACCTGATGAACGTGGTGACGGCCGTCGTGATGCCGCTCGACCGTCTCGATTACTGGGACGAGGACAAGATGGATCGGACCTGATCGGTTCGAGCACCTTTCTTGCAAGCGGTTGGTAACTTGTTCCAGCGAGTACGTCGTTGCGACATGCGGTCTACGGGTCGGGGGAAAACCGATGACGCCTGCTGGGACTGACAGGGCGAGCGTGTGGAGTGCCGTGAAGGCCTTCACCTATCGACCCCCATTCCGACACGCCCGCATGTGGCGGACCCACGACATCCAGAGGGCTTTGTCCTACGTGGCGGTGGCCGTCAGTCTCTTCCTGGTCGAGATGCCGCCCCGCCGCCTCGTCGTCGTCCAGTTGGGCATCGTGGCGATTCTCGCCTTCGTGTTCCACCGCCTCGCACGCCGACGGTCTGACCTCGCCTACGCCGGCGCCATACCCGACTTGGTGGCGGCCCCTGCCATCGCCACCCTGGCGTCAGGATCGATCGCCGTTGGCCTGGGCACGGCACTCGTGGTGTTCGCAGCCATCGTCGGGGTGTTCGAGCGCAAGACGCCGATATCGGCCGCCTTCGCTGCGGCCGGCACCTCCGCTGCGGCCCTCGCCGGGTTGGTCGGGGACGAGGTCCAGATCGTCGGGGACGGACCGACCACGGCGGTGATCGGAGTACTCGTCGCGGGGTTGGTGGGCGGCAGCGTCACCACGGGTCTTTGGTGGCGGCTCCGGGTCCGGCTCGACGAGAGAGAGCGTGAGCTGGCGACGGTCCTCATGGCCACACCGGTGGTGATCGGAACCTTGAGCCGGTCGGGAAGACTGGTGAGCTTGTCCGGCGATTCGCATGGTCTGCTGACAGGCGAGCGCTCCAACGAGCATTTGAGGACCCTGAGGAATCTGGCGGTGGGTGCCGAAGGGCAACCGGTAGAGGGTCGGATCGAATCCCAGGGCCGGGTGTTGCGCGTCACCGTGGTACCCGGCCACGACATCACCACCTTTGCGGGTTTCGACGCCACCGAACTCGAAACCGCCAACGCCGGCCTCGCCAGGGCTCTCGCCCAGCGTGATCATCTCCTCACCACGGTGAGCCACGAGCTCCGTACGCCACTCGCATCTGTCGTCGGATTTGCGGCGCTGCTCCGAGAGGGCCTGGAGGAGGACGACGAACACCACGAGATGGCACGGATCGTCGCCGGTCAGAGTTCGGACATGGCCGCGATCGTCGATGACCTCCTGGTGGCGGCCCGCGATGACGGTGGCCTCGTCGTGAGTCGGGGGCGGGTGGAGCTCCACGGCATTGCTTCCCTTTCCGCCTCGGCCCTCGATCAGCGGGACACCGCGATTGTCACCGAGGTCGAGCCTGCGGTGGCTGCAGGCGACGTGATCCGGGTTTCCCAGATCGTTCGCAATCTGCTCACGAACGCGGTGCGATACGGCGGTCCCGAAATCGTCGTGCGGACTGGAACAAACGATGGAGCCGCGTTCGTGGAGGTCGCCGATTCGGGAGCCCCGATACCGGCGGAAGTGGTGGAGACCATGTTCGACGCCTACGTGAGCTCGCGGACGCCTGCACCGGGCGCCGTGGGGATCGGGCTGGCGGTTTCCCGGCGGCTGGCAGAGGCGATGGGTGGGAGCCTCGGCTACCGGCACGAGAATGGGTGGAGCATCTTCAGGCTGGAGTTGGCGGTCTGGGCGCCCGAAGCTCAAGACGGCCCGGACACCAGTTCCACGGTGATCGACGGGGCATCGCCCAGCCTGTAGTGGGCCACGACCGGACCGGCCACGCGAATGGGAGGGACGACCGACCCGCCGATCACGACATCGCCGGGACCGAGTTCAAGGCCGTGGCCGGCGAGATACTGCGCCACGGTCACAACGACCTCTCCGTAGTCACCCGTCATCTCTTCGAAATCGGTGACGTTGTGCACGGTGTCGCCGACGGTGGCCGTGAACTGCAGTCCTTCGAGGTCACACCCGGCGCCGTCAGGATCTGTCCGTCCGAACACGACGTGTCGGTGAAAGATGTTCCCGGCGACGATGTCTTCGAGATGCGCTTGGTCGACGGGGAGATCCACGTCGGCGAGTTCGATGGCCGGGCCCACCGCCGAAATGGCCTTCCGGGCATCGTCGGGCGGCTCGCCGGGGTCAACGACCCGTCCCAGCGTGAGTGCGAGCTCGAACTCGATGAG
>JAOUGY010000464.1 GCA_029865445.1 Acidimicrobiia bacterium
TCGTTGCTTGTTGCCTGTTGCCTGTTGCCTGTTGCTTGTCGCTTCTTGCCCGATAGGGCTCTCCGGATTCGCGCTAGCGTCACTCCCATGTACCGACGTCCAGATTCGGGGTGGGTCGAGGTCATCTGTGGCCCGATGTTCTCTGGCAAGAGCGAAGAGCTGATCCGTCGTGTCACCCGGAGCCGGATCGCCCGGATCCCCGTCCAGACGTTCAAACCGGCCATCGATGTCAGATACGCAGTGGCGGAGGTTGTCTCCCACAGCGAGCTGCGGGTGGAGGCCGCACCGGTTGCCGATTCGGCGTTGTTGCTCAAGTCGATCGATGACGCCACGGTCGTGGTGGGTATCGACGAGGCGCAGTTCTTCGACGATGGTCTGGTCGAGGTTTGCGAGATCCTGGCCGGCGCCGGCAAGCAGGTCATCGTGGCCGGCCTCGATCTCGACTACCTGCGGAGACCGTTCGAACCGATCCCGACGCTGTGCGGCCGTGCCGAATACGTGACCAAGATGCTCGCCGTGTGCCATCGATGTGGAGGCCCGGGAATGTACACGCAGCGGATCGTGCAATCCGACGACCTCGTCGTTCTGGGGGCGAGCGGCGCCTACGAGGCCCGCTGCCGGTATTGCTTCGATCCCACCGAACCCGAGCAGCCGGCGTTCCCCCTCGATTGACCCTCGTTTCTTCTCCGGTGTGGTCGGTGGGTATTGGTCGCGAGGCACAGGCTGTTACAATCGTTCTCGTCACGTACCTTTGCGTGACAGTCCCCCGGGCCTCAGACGGGTGTTCAGGTCGGGCAATCCGATTCCGGAGCCCCGGTTCGTCGAAGCCGGCTCGCGGGATCGCCGTCTCCCGGGAGGCCCGGAGTCATGGACATCACCAGCAGTTCGTCGAAGCCCCACCGCAAGGGTCGTCTCCGGCTGCACTGTGAGTCCGATGCCGGTGGGAGCGACTTCTCACTCACACATACGCCAGGAGCAGGAATTCATGGGCATATTCTCGAAGCGGGCACCAGAGGTGGTGCGGAGAGGCGAGGCCGGACAGGTCGTCGAGGAACGCAAGACGCGACGCGTCGGACGCCAGAAGGTGGAGGTCCGGCGCGTCACCCAGGTCGCGCCGCCTGAACCGCCGCCTACAGAGAAGCCGAGAGCCAAACAGGGTCGAACTCAGCACGACCGGCGCAAGCAGCGCGATCGCGCGGGAACCCAGACCTCGCGCACAAGGGATACCGCGGTCGAAGAAGAGATCATCATTCCGGTGGAGTCGGCCCGGAAGCAGATGCTCGTGCGAGTCAAACCCCACCAGACGCAGGTGGTGATCCTCGAGGGTCCGGTGCTCGTTGAACATTATGTGGCGAAGGCCGACCAGACCTCGCTCGTAGGCAACATCTATCTAGGCAAGGTCCGCAACGTGTTGCCGGGGATGGAGGCCGCGTTCATCGACTTCGGTGCGTCCAAGAACGGTGTCGTGTACGCATCGGATGTCAAGGTCGATCCAGCCGTTCACGGTAAGCGAAAGCCGCGGATCGAAGAGGTCCTCAAAGAGGGCGATGAAGTTCTCGTCCAGGTGGTCAAGGACGCCATGGGAGCGAAGGGGGCGAGACTCACCGGGCTGCCCTCACTGCCAGGTCGGTACCTGGTGCTGGTGCCGGATTCGGACGCCCAGGGGATCTCCCGACGTCTTCCGGACACCGAACGTCAGCGACTTCGTCAGACGATCGCCCAGGTCAAGCCGGAAGGCTTTGGAGTCATCGTCAGGACGGCCGCGTTGCATGCCACCGCCGAGGAGATCGCCGCCGACATCCACCGGCTCACAAAGGCGTGGCAGCACATCCAGGAGTCGGCGATCGGAGGGGGAGCGCCCCGCGTGGTCTACGAGGAGCCCGACCTCCTCATCAGGGTGATCAGAGAGCATTTCACTGCCGACTTTCGGCGCATGCTCATCGACGACACGAAAGCGAACGAGAAGGTGCTGTCATACCTTCGGGCCACCGCCCCGGACCTCGTTTCGAAGGTGGCGATGTACGAGGACGAGATGGGTCTGTTCGAGCGCTACCACGTCGAGGATCAGCTGCGAAAGGCGCTCGATCGACGCGTGTACCTCCCTTCAGGCGGCCACCTGGTGATCGATCGAACCGAGGCGCTCACGGTGATCGACGTCAACACCGGCAAGTTCGTCGGAAGTTCGAGCCTCGAAGAGACGGTGTTGCACAACAATCTCGAGGCCGCCGAGGAGATCGGACGTCAACTCCGACTTCGCGACATCGGTGGCATCATCGTCATCGATTTCATCGACATGGAGATCGAGGACCATCAACGGCAGGTCTTGCGGAGACTGAAGGAGACGCTGGCCCGGGACAAGACCCGCACTCAGGTCTTCGAGGTGTCGCATCTCGGTCTGGTCGAGATGACCCGGAAGAACGTGGCCAAGGGCCTGTTGGAGACTTTCTCGGAGCCCTGCCAGCACTGCGACGGCCGAGGCGTTCTGCTCCACGAGGAGGCTGCCACCCACGCCGCCCCTGTCGGTATCGGCGACGAAGACGTCGAGTAGCCCGCCTCCGGGGGCAGTCGTCGAGTCGTCGAGTCATCGGTTCCCCGAGCCTTGACACGTTGACCTGCTGACCTGCTGACCTGCTGACCTGCTGACTCGGCCCGCAGGGCCGCCGGCCGCCGGCCGCCGACTTTTCTGGTCGGCTCTGAGGCCGTATACTCTCTCCGTTCCCCTTTCCAGAGGTTTGCCCATGT
>JAOUGY010000465.1 GCA_029865445.1 Acidimicrobiia bacterium
GTTGCCGAGAGAGCCACTGCTGCGGCGGTTCGTCCGCCACCTGGACCCTCACGCCGACGTCCACATTCCCCCATACGGAAATGGCTTCCTCGCCGTGATCCAGATCGACCGGGACAATCCGGGTCAACCCAAGAACCTCGCAATGGCGGCCATGACCGCCCACATCAACATCCGCAACGTGGTCGTCGTCGACCGGGACGTCGACATGTACCAGGCCGAGGAGGTCATGTGGGCGCTCACCAACCGGGTGGACTGGCGACATGACATATTCGTCGCCCCCGACGCCCAAGGACACGAGATGGATCCCGTTGCCGATCAGCGCGGGGTGTCGTTCAAGCTCGGGGTCGACGCCACCTACAAACGGGAGCGCAGGGAGTACGGGGAGCGAGTGGCGTATCCCAAGGTCGACCTGGGTGAGTGGCTGACGTGAGACGGATCGTCGTCGGCGTGTCAGGGGCGAGCGGAGCAGCGTTCGCGTTCCGCACCCTCGAGCGGCTCGCCGGACTCGACGATGTCGAATCGCACCTCGTTGTGACGAGTGCCGGGAAGACAGCCATCGGTCTCGAGTCCGAGCGGAGCGTCGGCGATCTCGAGTCGCTCGCCGACGTCGTGCATCCGATCAAGAACGTGGCCGCGTCCATCGCCAGCGGCTCGTTCGCCACTCACGGCATGATCGTGGTCCCGTGTTCCATCCGTGTGCTGTCGGACGTCGCCAATTCCCGCGGCGCCGACCTGCTGACCAGGGCCGCCGATGTGACGTTGAAAGAGCGCCGTCCGCTGGTGTTGATGGTGAGGGAAACACCGTTCCATCTCGGACATCTCAGGCTGATGGCCGGTGTCGTCGAGATGGGTGGGATCATCTATCCGCCGGTCCCGGCCATGTACATCAAACCGGCGACGATCGACGATCTCGTGGCTCACACGGTGGATCGTGCGCTCGAACACCTGGGCATCGACCCTCCGGATTCGGCCCGTTGGACCGGGCCCGGCTCGATGTGAGACCCGTCAGGCCGGACCGCCACCGGTCTGTGATGCGGCCATCTCGCGCAGGCGGTACTTCTGCACCTTCCCGGTGACGGTCATCGGGAACTCATCCACGAATACCACGTCCCGCGGGATCTTGAAATGCGCGATCTGGCCCCGGCAGAACTCCCGGACTTCTGTCTCCGTCAGAGCGGGGTCGGTCCGTCGAATGAACGCCACCACCGCCTCGCCGAACCTCTCGTCGGGAACACCCACCACCTGGGCGTCGAGGACGCCGTCGTGACGGATGAGGAACTCCTCGATCTCCCTCGGTGAGATGTTCTCGCCGCCCCGGATGATCATGTCCTTCTTCCGACCCACGATCCGGACATATCCGGATTCGTCCATGACCGCGAGATCCCCCGAGTGCATCCAACCTTCGGCGTCAATCACCTCGGCGGTCCGGTCGGGGTCGTCCCAATAGCCGAGCATCACGGAGTAGCCCCGGGTACACAGCTCGCCGGGAGTGTCCGTCGGAAGGGTTGTGCCGTGGTCGTCGATGATCTTGATCTCGACGTGAGGGTGGACCGTTCCGACCGTCGAGATCCGACGTTCGAGTTCGTCGTCCGTTGACGTCTGAGTGGAGACCGGCGACGTCTCGGTCATGCCGTAGGCGATGGTGACCTCCGACATGCACATCGTGTCGACCACCCGTTTCATAACCTCGACCGGGCAGGGGGCACCGGCCATGATCCCGGTTCGAAGGCTCGTCAGGTCTCGGTCGGCAATGCCGGGGTGGGCAAGTTCGGCGATGAACATCGTCGGCACGCCGTACAGCGACGTGCACCGTTCCTTCTCGACCGTGTCGAGCACGGCCTCGGGTTCGAACGCCTCGCCCGGGATCACCATCGTGGCGCCATGCGTCGTGCAGGCGAGATTGCCGAGCACCATTCCGAAGCAGTGATAGAACGGAACCGGGATGCACACCCGATCCTCCGGTGTGTACCGGCATCGTTCGCCGACGAAGAAGCCGTTGTTGAGGATGTTGCGATGGCTGAGCGTCGCACCCTTTGGCGTCCCGGTCGTTCCCGAGGTGTACTGGATGTTGATGGGATCGTCGGGGAGGAGACGGTCGGCGACGGCATCGATGCTCCGGCGATCGATGTCGGACGTCGCCAATCGTCCCCACTCGGGATCGTCCAGGAAGACGACCCGCTCGAGCGAGTCGATCTTCGGTGCGACGGTGGCCAGCATCTCCCGGTAGTCCGACGTCTTGAAGGACGGAGCCGCGACGACCACGCGACAACCCGAGTGCCTCAGGCAGTATTCGAGTTCAGATGTCCGGTAGGCGGGGTTGACCGTCACGAGAATCACGCCGATGCGGGCGGTGGCGTACTGGAGGAGCACCCACTCGGCCCGGTTGGGAGACCAGATACCCACCCGGTCGCCCGGTGCGAGTCCGGCGGCCAGCAGCCCGCTCGCGAGGTGGTCGACGGCCTCGTCGAACTGGCGGTATGTGTGGCGGGTGCTCTGGCCGACCGAAACCAGTGCCTCCCGGTCGGCGTGAACTGTCGCCATACGTCGAAGGTTCGACCCGATCGTCTCGTCCAGGAGTGGAGTGATGGTCGGTCCGGATGCCCTCGATTCGCCCAATAGATCCTCCGGTCTTCATCTTCGAGATGTGGTGGTCTCGGGACCAGAGGAAAGTGTCAGCCTGCGATCCCGGCCGCCTTCTGCATCCGTGCCGAGCCGGACTCGAGGTCGAGGATCGGGA